>NZ_BAAHXI010000018.1:0-58711 GCF_054656955.1 Deferrisoma palaeochoriense | reverse complement strand
CCTCATTTCCAAGTCTCGCCCCCACGAAGGCGACGGGGCCCGCGAAGTACAGACCGGCCATCTCTACCGGCTTTCACATCCGTTAGGAGAGTATGTTCTCGACGCCGCAAAGGCCGCAGAGACTCCGGCAGTCGAGGTTCACTTCGACATCACCAGCCACCCCACCCGGCTTTCCGTGGTCGAGAAACTGCGGGGGAAACGGGGCTATCTGACCTTGTGCCGCCTCACCGTGGACTCGTACGATCGGGAAGAATATCTCCTGTTCTCGGGGTTCACCGATGACGGCGCGCCCCTCGACCAAGAGACGATGGAGAAGATGTTTCTCTGCGGCGGCCGCATCGTGGGGCCCTGCACTCCGCCGGAACCGGTGGCGCGCCGCCTCGCCTCCGACTCGGAGCGGCACGTCCAAGCCACATTGAGCCGGTCGCTAGAGCAGAACAGCCGGCACTTTCACGAGGCCCGCGAGAAACTGGAACGATGGGCCGATGATATGGTGCTGGCCGCCGAGAAGGCGCTCAAGGACACCAAGGAACAGATCAAGGCGCTCAGGCGCCAAGCCCGCCAAGCCGAAACCCTCCAGGAGCAGCGGGACATCCAGGAGCAAATCCGCCAGCTCGAGCGGAAACAGCGCCGGCAGCGGCAGGAGATCTTCCGCGTCGAGGACGAAATTATGGAGAAGCGCGACCGTCTCATCGACGAACTGGAAAAGCGGCTCGCGCAGAAGACCGCAACGGAAACCCTGTTCACGATCCGCTGGGCGGTGGTGTGAAGGGGCACAACACGCGAGAGGGACCTACGCAATGAGCCAGAAGTACGAAAAGCTGAAGTGCCTGCTCATGGAGCTGTTCCAGCTCGACCAGCCGGAGCTCGACTTCGGCGTCTACCGAATCCTCCATGCCCGACGCGCTGAAATCACGAAGTTTCTGGAGCAGGACCTGCTACCGCAGGTGAAAGAGGCACTTGCCGAATACAAGCCGGCAGACAAGGCGGCGCTCGAGAAGGAGCTGGCCGAGGCCATCGCCCAGGCCAAGGATCTCGGCGCCGATCCAGAAACCCTGCCCAAGGTTCAGGAACTCCGCGCCCGGCTGGCGGAGGACGTCGTGGACTTGGATGCGCTCGAAGCCGAAGTCTACGACCACCTGTACCGTTTCTTCCGGCGCTACTACGACGAAGGCGACTTCATCAGCCGGCGTGTCTACAAGGAAGGCGTCTACGCCATCCCCTACGAGGGCGAGGAGGTCAAGCTCCACTGGGCCAACGCGGACCAGTACTACATCAAGACCAGCGAGTACCTGCGTAACTACGCCTTCTGCCTGCGGCCGGACGACGAGCAGAACCCGATGCGCGTGCGCTTCCAGCTCGTGGACGCCGCCGAGGGCGAGCACGGCAACGTCAAAGAGACGAACGGCCGGGAGCGGCGCTTCAAGCTGGCGCCAGAGCCCTTCGCCGCGGTCGAGGACGGCGAACTGGTCATTCGCTTCACCTTCCAACCCGATCCGGAGAAGCGCAAGCAGAAGGACCTCAACGGCGAGACAGAGGCGGCGATCCTCGGCCTTACGGACCCCGCTCTCGCGGACTGGATCGCTGCACTACGTCGCAACTACGTGCGCGCCGATGGCACGCTCTCTGACAACTCCACCCTGCGTGTGCATCTGGATCGCTACACCGCCTGCAACACCTTCGACTACTTCATCCACAAGGACCTGGGTGGGTTCCTGCGGCGCGAGCTGGACTTCTACATCAAGAACGAGGTCATGCACCTCGACGACATCGAAAGCGAATCGGCCCCCCGAGTCGAACAGTATCTTTCCAAGATCAAGGTCATCCGCAAGATCGCCCACAAGATCATCGACTTCCTCGCCCAGCTGGAGGATTTTCAAAAGAAGCTGTGGCTCAAGAAGAAGTTCGTCACCGAGACAAGCTGGTGCATCCGACTCGGAGTGATTCCGGAAAAGTTCTATCCCGAGATCGCGGCGAACGACGCCCAGCGGGAGGAATGGGTACGGCTGTGCGCCATCGACGAGTTGAAGCCAGGCGGCGGGGACTTGTTCGAGGAGGGTGCGCCCGGCTACAGCGAACCGCTGACAGCGGAGTTTCTGAAGGCGCACCCGACGCTGATGGTGGACACGCGGCACTTCGACGTCGACTTCACCGCGCGGCTGCTGGCGGCCATCGGCGACGTGGACGAGCAGACCGACGGTGTGCTGTTTCACAGCGAGAACTTTCAAGCGTTGTCGCTGATGCAGGAGCGGTATCTGGAGCAGCTGAAGTGTATCTACATCGATCCGCCGTATAACACGGGCAAGGGCGATTTCGTTTACAAAGATGGTTATCAACATTCCTCGTGGCTGTCGATGCTTGAAGACAGAGGTGTGTTGGCTCGTGACCTTCTAAATAATGAGGGCGTTTTTGTGTCCTCGATCGGTGACGGCGAGCTCGACCGGTATAGGCTGCTGCTGGCCAACGTATTCGGATCAAACAATTTTCTTGCAAATTTTGTCTGGAATAACGAGGGCAATATCGACAACCAGAGCAAGGTAAAAGTAAACCATGAATATTTGTTGGCATTCTGTAAAGACAAACGACGCTATCCTCACCCATTGGTGATAGCTCCTGATATTGAAAAGGGAAGCAAGCTATTCAACGACACGATAGAGAACTCGATCACAAAAAACGGGCCCGCTAACCCGCCAAGCGAGGTGCGCTTGCCAGAGGGCTTTCCTGCTGCATTTGAGGAAGGAGTAATTGCGCCTCGCGGAGATAAATGGCCTCATATATTGGACCCGATAGAAGTTAAAGGTGGGAAGGTTACACGGCCCGCCCGGCTTTTTAGTGGGTGGAGTTCACGGACGTTGCTAGACAAATTCATCGCCAATAACTACGCCCCTGTAAAAGATTCAAAGGGGCTCGACACTTGGTTCAAGGTAACCGACACAGGTGCGATTTACGTTTATAAAAAGCGGGAGCAGCAAAGTCACGTTCTATCTGTGATAAGAAACGTAGGGACTGTTAAGAAAATGGCGGGTTTTTTGTCGGACATGGGGTTCACTTTCAGCTACCCCAAGCCCATTAAACTCATTCAATACGTCTGCAGATTTACCAATGATCCAGGGGCATTAATTTGTGACCACTTCGCCGGCTCCGGCACGACCGGCCACGCGGTCATCAACCTCAACCGCGAGGACGGCGGGCGGCGCAAATTCATACTCGTCGAACAGGCCGACTACTTCGACACCGTCCTGCTGCCGCGCCTGAAGAAGGTCACGTTCTCCCCCGAATGGAAGGACGGCAAACCCAAGCGCCTAGCCACACCTGAGGAGGCCGAGCGCAGTCCGCGCATGTTCAAGGTGGTCCGCCTTGAATCCTACGAGGATACCCTCAACAACCTGCAACTGAAACGCACGCAGGCGCAGCAAAGCCTGCTGGACCTGGCCGAGGCGCAAGGGCCGGACCGACTGCGGGAGCAGTACATCCTACGCTACATGCTCGACGTGGAGACGCGCGGCAGCCAGTCACTCCTGAACGTCGCCGCCTTCACCGACCCCACCGCCTACCTGCTCAAGATCAAACCCCCCGGTTCGGACGAGTCGCGGGAGGTGTGTGTCGATCTGATCGAGACCTTCAACTGGCTCATCGGCCTCGTGGTCGAGCACATCGCCGCGCCGCAGACCTTTGCGGCCGAGTTCGAGCGCGACAGCGAAGGCCGGTTGCGGCTCAAGGGGCGACTCAGGCAGGAGGCGGACGGCCCCTGGTGGTTCCGTACAGTTATCGGCACGACCCGCGATGGCCGCAAGACGCTGGTCATCTGGCGCAAGCGGCCCGGCGGCGAGGAGCCGGAGGGCATCGAGCAGGACAACCTGGTGCTCGACGAGTGGTTCACCAAGCAGGGCTACTCCAGTAAGGACAGCGAATTCGACCTGATCTACGTTAACGGCGACAACAACCTCGAGAACCTGAAGGCCCCGGACGAAACCTGGAAGGTGCGCTTGATCGAGGAGGACTTCCTGCGCCTGATGTTTGATACGGAGCGCGTGTGATGTTCAGCAACGTGAGGCAAGACGTTTTGTTGATCACTAAGCGGCGCGAAGTGAGCCGCAACCATCGTTGCCGTCAACGGATAGGCGGCAAAGGAAACGAGGGGAACTGATGGCGCGGGGACGCAAGAGAACGCCGCGGCCTTCGGTGCCCTTCAACCGCAAACTGGTGCTCAACCGGTGGCTGCTCGGACTGTTCGGCGTAGAGCGCTTCGATCAGCTCGCCGAACACCTGCGCGACGAATCGCTGGAGGGGCTGGACGAGAACAACGTCCACCGCTTCCATCATGCGCTGTGCCTCCACTTGCCGGCCGAGCAGCGCCCCCAACTGCCGGACGAACTGCTGCTCGAGTACGACCAGAATATCGTGGCGGTCACCCAGCGCCTCAACGACCGGCGCATCACCCGCGGCGATGCGCCCATCGTCTGGAAGTACTTCCAGTACCTGGCGCTCCTGTTCACCGAGATCTACCTCGACCGCTACTTCCGAGACCCCAAAGCACTGCTCGCGGCCTTGAACGAGCAAATCGCCACCATCAACGAAGGGCTGCCGGAAGCCGACAGAATCGCTCCGCTGGACGAAACGGCCGACGCGTGGCCCCAGCTGAACAAGATCTCTTTCTGGATGGCGACCGGGAGCGGGAAGACGCTGCTGATGCACGCGCACATCCTCCAGTACCGGCGCTTTCTCGAGACCCACGGCCGCTCCAGGGAGCTGAACCGCATCATCCTGCTCACCCCGAACGAGGGGCTCTCCCAGCAGCACCTGCGCGAGTTCGAGAAGGCCGGCATCGACGCAGAGATCTTCAACAAGGAGGGGCGGGGACTCTTTGCTGGGCAGGCGGTGGAGATCCTCGAAGTCACCAAGCTCAAGGACGAGATGGGCGAGAAGACCGTGGCCGTGGACGCGTTCGAGGGTAACAACCTGGTGCTGGTGGACGAGGGCCACCGGGGTGCATCGCGTGGCGGTGACGGCGCGTGGATGAAGCACCGCAACGCATTGTGCGAGAAGGGGTTCTCGTTCGAGTACTCGGCGACTTTCGGCCAGGCCGTCAAGGGCAACACCGCGCTCACCGACCTCTACGCCCGCAGCACGCTTTTTGACTACTCGTACCGCTGGTTCTACGGCGACGGCTTCGGCAAGGACTACCAGATCCTGAACCTGGAGGACGACAGCAACGCCGAGTGGATGAAGACCTACCTCACCGCCTGCCTGTTGGCGTTCTTCCAGCAGCAAAAGCTGTACCGCGACCAGGAAGGGGCGTTTCGCCCTTTCAACCTGGAGCGGCCCCTGTGGATTTTCGTGGGCGGAAGCGTCAATGCAGTACGGACAGAGCATAGGGAAAAGGTCTCTGACGTAGTAGCCATCCTTAAGTTCCTTGCCGCTTACACGGCACAGCGGAAGGACAGCATCGAACGCATCCGGCGCGTGTTGCATGAGGGTCTTGTGACGGCTAGCGGGAAGAACCTTTTCGCCGGCCGCTTCGCCTACCTGAACACATGTCGGCTTTCTCCAGAGCAGATCTTCGACGAAACGTTGGCGACTCTCTTCAATGCCCCCGGCGGTGGCGTGCTCCACGTGGAGAATCTCAAGGGGGCGGCTGGCGAGTTAGCCCTTCGTGTTGGCGACAACGACCCCTTTGGCGTGATCAACGTGGGCGACGACAGCAACCTGGTAAAGCTTTGCGAGGAAAAGGGCCTCAACGTAGCTGAGCGCGAGTTCGCGGGCTCCCTCTTCCACGAGCTCGACCGGCCCGACTCTACGGTGAACGTGCTCATCGGGTCCAAGAAGTTCACAGAGGGCTGGAGCAGCTGGCGCGTGAGCACCATGGGGCTGATGAACGTCGGAAGAGGAGAGGGAGCCCAGATCATTCAGCTTTTCGGCCGGGGTGTGCGGCTTAAAGGATACGGCATGAGTCTCAAGCGCAGCGCCCGTGCCGCGTTGCCCGAAGGCCTCGAGCGCCCGCCGCACATCGAGACGCTCGAGACCCTCAACATCTTCGGTATCCGCGCCGACTACATGGCTCAGTTCCGCGACTTCCTGGAGGAGGAGGGGCTGCCGACCAACGAAGAGCGCGTCGAGATCATCCTGCCGATTGTCAAGAATCTGGGCAAGCAGCCGCTCAAGACCATCCGCCTCAAGAAGGAGATCAACGGGGTCAAGACCGAGTTCGGAGATGCCTTCCGCAAGCTGGGACCCATTCCTACGGTGGCCCCCCCGGATCCAGACCACGAGCCGGCGACAGCCTGGCTGCAGAAAAACCCGGTGGTCCTCAACTGGTACCCGAAGATCCAGGCCATGAAGTCGCTGGGCGTTGCAGGCGGCGACGACGAGGCCGCGCCGAACCAGGCGCACCTGACTACGAAGCACGTTGCTTGTCTCGACCTCGACCGCCTGTTTTTCGACCTCGAGCGATACAAGGCGGAGCGCGGCTGGCACAACTTGAACATCCCGCGCTCAGCCATCGGGAAGTTGCTGGCCGACACCACCTGGTATCGGCTGCTCATCCCCGAGGCCGAGCTGCGCTTCGATACCTTCGAGAAGGTGCACTTGTGGCAGGAGATCGCCGGCAGCCTGCTGCGCAGGTACGTCGAGCGTTACTACACGTTTCGTAAGCGCGAGTGGGAACTGCCCCACCTCGAGTACCGCGACCTAGCCGAGGAGGATCCGAACTTCCCTTGCGTCGTGCGTGAAGGTAAACCCGAGTACGGCTACCGCATCCTGATTGAGGAGTCCCAGCAGGAGATCGTGGAAAAACTGAACGAACTGAAGGCAGCGATCGAGAAGGGAGAACTGAAGCCCTTCGAGTTCCGAGGCATTAAGACGATCTGGTTCTCGCGTCACCTGTACGAGCCACTGCTGTTTTTGGAGGGCGGCGTTGTAGAAGTCTCACCGGCGCCGCTCAACAAGGGCGAGCGGCGTTTTGTAGAGGACCTGAAGGCCTTTTGCGAAGCAAATCCCGATTACTTCAAAGACAGAGAACTGTACCTCTTGCGCAACCTGAGTCGCGGCCGCGGGGTGGGCTTCTTCGAGGCGGGCAACTTCCACCCGGATTTCATCATCTGGCAGGTGACGGGTGAGCACCAACGGGTGACCTTCGTGGATCCCAAAGGGATCCGAAATGTCGGCCTTGAAGATCCGAAGATCGGTTTTTACAAGACCGTGAAGGACATCGAGCGGCGGCTGGGGGATTCAAATATTGAAATGGAATCCTACATCGTCTCGAATACGCCGTCCCACGTCATGGCAAAACAGTGGGGAATTACGAAGGGTGAGATGATCAAGCGGCACATCGTGTTCCAAGATGAAGACAGGGACATCTATATCGAAACTATCCTACGAGGAGAAGCCGCTGGCTCTTGAGTTCGTACCCGTAGAGACAATTTCGGAAATTTTGGCAGCAAATCGCCGATCATTCACCGTCTAGGATTTCCCGCAGACTCCAAAATTTGGACAAACTTTATTTTATAACCCGAGGTCGCATAAGGGGATGGTTGGACACACTTTTTTTGAAAAGGACAGACTTTATTTTAATTGGACACACTTTATTTTACATCGACACCTGACACCCGGGCTCGCAACCCCCTACTCGACGGTTACGCTTTTGGCCAGGTTTCGGGGCTGGTCCACGTCGGTGCCCTTGAGGACCGCGGTGTGGTAGGCCAGGAGCTGGAGGGGCACCACGCTCACGATGGGCAGGAGTTCCGGGTCGAAGTCGGGCACCCGGAGCACGGCCTCGGCGTGGTCGGCGATCTCCCGATCGGACTCGCTCGCCACGGCGATGACCCGGCCCTGGCGCGCCCGGACCTCCTGGATGTTGGAGCGCATTTTCTCGTAGGTGGCCCCCAGCGGGGTCAGGGCCACGACCGGGAGCTCCTCGTCCACCAGGGCGATGGGGCCGTGCTTCATCTCGCCGGCGGCGTAGCCCTCGGCGTGGATGTAGCTGATCTCCTTTAGCTTCAGGGCCCCTTCGAGGGCGATGGGGTACTGGAGCCCCCGGCCCAGGTAGAGCGCGCTCCGGGCGTCCATGATGGACCGGGCCACGGCCTCGATGGCGGGGTCGGCCTCGAGGGCCCGCTCCACGGCCCCGGGGACGGCCCGCAGGGCCTCGATCCGCTCGGCCAGGTCCTCGGGGGTGAGCCGGCCCCGGGCCGCGCCCATGTGGAGGGCCAGGAGGTAGAGGGTGGCGAGCTGCGTGGTGAAGGCCTTGGTGGAGGCCACCCCGATCTCGGGCCCGGCGTGGGTGTAGAGGACGGCGTCGGACGCCCGGGGGATGCTCGAGCCCACCACGTTGCAGATGGAGAGGATGGGGGCGCCCTTCTCCCGGCCCTCGGCCAGGGCCGCCAGGGTGTCGGCGGTCTCCCCCGACTGGCTGATGAGGAGCAGGCCGGTTTCGGGCCCCAGGATCGGGTCCTGGTACCGGAACTCGCTCCCCAGGCTCACCTCCACCGGCACCCGGGCGATCTGCTCGATCCAGTACTTCCCCACGAGCCCGGCGTGATAGCTGGTGCCGCAGGCCACGATGTGGAGCCGGCCGATCCGCCGGGCGATCTCGTCGGCCTGGGGCCCGCCGTCGAGGTGGACGGCGGCCTTGCCGGCCCCCAGGCGGCCCGACAGGGTGTCGGCCAGGGCCCGGGGCTGCTCGAAGATCTCCTTTTGCATGAAGTGCTTGTACCCGCCCTTCTCGGCCATGGCCGGGGTCCACTGGACCACGTGGACCTCCCGGTCCACGGCCGCGCCGTCGGGCCGGGTGATCCGCACCCCGTCCCGGGTGCACACGGCCAGATCCCCGTCCTCGAGGAACACGAACCGGCGGGTGTGGCCCAAGACGGCCGGGATGTCGCTCGCCACGAAGGTCTCGCCGTCCCCGAGGCCCACGACGAGCGGGCTCGCCTTGCGGGCCGCCAGGAGCCGGTCGGGCTCTTTGATGCTCACCACGGCCACGGCGTAGGAGCCCTCGAGCCGGGCGATGGTCTGGCGCAGGGCCTCCTCGAGGCCGGCCCCCTGCTTCAGGAACCGCTGGATCAGGTGGGGGATCACCTCGGTGTCGGTCTCGCTCAGGAAGGTGTGGCCCGCGGCCGCGAGCTCCCCCCGGAGCTCCAGGTAGTTTTCGATGATGCCGTTGTGGACCACCACGACCTCGCCGGCCGCGTGGGGGTGGGCGTTCTCCTCGCTGGGCCGGCCGTGGGTGGCCCACCGGGTGTGGCCGACGCCCAGGGTGCCGGTGAGCTCCACGCCCCGGAGCTTCTCCTCCAGGGCCGCGAGCTTGCCCACGCTTCGCACGACCCGGATTTCGCCGCGTTCCACCACGGCCACCCCGGCCGAGTCGTAGCCCCGGTACTCGAGGCGTTTGAGGCCCTCGACGAGGATGGGGGTGGCGGGCTGGGGACCGATGTAACCGACGATGCCGCACATGGGGAGACTCCGTTGGGACGTTGGGACGTTAGGACGCGCGGACGTTGGGACGCTGGGACGGTTCGCCCGCCCGGAGGGCCGGTCAGCCGCCCTCGCCCCCGGGTTTGGGTTTGGGCCGCGATGACCAGTTCTCCACGTTTCGCTGCTTGCCCCGGGCCACGCCGAGGGCGCCCGGGGGCACGTCTTTCGTGATGGTGGACCCGGCCCCCACCACGGCGCCGTCGCCCACGGTCACGGGGGCCACGAGGCTCGTGTTCGACCCGATGAAGGCCCGGGCGCCGATCACGGTTGGGTGCTTGTTCACGCCGTCGTAGTTGCAGGTGATGGTGCCGGCCCCGATGTTCGCGGCCTCGCCCACGGTGGCGTCGCCCAGGTAGGTGAGGTGGTTCGCCTTGGCGCCCCGGCCCAGCACGGCCTTTTTCATCTCGACGAAGTTCCCCACCCGGGCCTCGGGCCCCACCACGGCCCCGGGCCGCAGGTGGGCGAAGGGCCCCACCTGGGCCCCGGCCTCGATCCGGGCGTCGGTCACCACACAGTAGGGCTTCACGTGGGCCCCGGGGCCCACGAGGGCGTTGACGAGGACCGCCCCGGTGTCGATCCGGGCGCCCGTGGCCACCCGGGTGGCCCCTTCGAGCCGGACCCCCGGGCCCAGGGTGACGTCAGGCGCGAGCTGCACCCCGGGCTCGATCCAGGTGGTGGCCGGGTCCTCCAGGGTGACCCCGGCCTCCATCCAGGCCCGGTGGATCCGGTCGCGCAGGATCCGGCAGGCCTCGGCGAGCTGCACCCGGGAGTTCACCCCCAGGGCCTCGTCGGGGTCGGCCAGCGCCACGGCCGCGGCCGCCCCCTCCCGGGCCGCCAGGGCCACGGCGTCGGTGAGGTACACCTCGCCCTGGGCGTTGTCGCGCCCCACCCGGGCCAGGGCCTCCCAGAGCCAGGGGAGCTCCACGGCGTAGGTGCCGGTGTTCACCTCGCGGATCGCCCGCTCGGCCTCGGTGGCGTCGGCCTCCTCCACGATGCGCTCCACCCACCCGTCGGCATCGCGCACGAGCCGGCCGTACCCGGTGGGATCGTCGAGCTCCATGGTGAGCACGGTGATCTTGGCCCCGGCGTCCCGGTGGGTGGCGGCGAGCCGCTCCAGGGTCTCGGGCCGAAGGAGGGGCACGTCGCCGCAGAGCACCAGGGCCGTGCCCGAAAACCCCTCCAGGGCCTCCCGGGCGCACAGCACGGCGTGGCCGGTGCCGAGCTGCTCGGCCTGCACCACGAACATGGCCCCGGTCGCGCCCAGGGCGGCCCGGACCTCGTCGGCCTGGTGCCCCACCACCACGACGACCCGGCCGAGCCCGGCCTTGGCGCAGGCCTCCAGGGGGTAGGCGAGGAGCGGCCGGCCCAGGAGGGGGTGGAGCACCTTGGCCGTGGCCGAGCGCATGCGGGTGCCCTTGCCCGCGGCGAGCACGATGGCGGCGACGTCCTGCATCGGTGGATCTCTCCTGCCTTGAGGGGTTGGGGCGCGTAGTATCCCGAACGGTCCCGGTGCGGGGCAACCCGGCCCGGTCACCGGGGGTGGAGCACCAGCGACGGCCCGTCGGACCGGAGCTCCACCCGGAACGCCCCCAGAAAGTCCATGCCCAAAAGCCCGTCGGCCCCCGGCACCGCGTCGTGAACGACCACCTTGAGGGGCCCCCGGCTCCGGCCCCCCACCTCGAGGCTTCGGACCTCGGCCCACCCGGCCCGGATCTTGCCGCCCGCGGTGTGGAGCTCCACGGGCGGGTCGGTGCGGACCCGAAGTCCCACCCGCCGGGCCGCCTCGGGGCTCACCACCGTGGAGGTGGCCCCGGTGTCCAGCACGAGCCGCACCGGCCCCCGGCCGTCGATCCGAACGTCCACCAGGTACCCGGCACCGGCGTCTTCGAGGGGCACCCGGTCCGGGGCCCGGGGCGGCGGAAGCCGGTCGTCCAGGGTGCGCACCCGGGGCCGCTGGTCGGGCGGGACCTGCTCCAGGTTGTCGGTGAAGTGGACCGTGCCATCCGGGCCGGTCCAGCGGTAGATCTCGGCTCCCGCGGGAAGGCTCAGCGCCAGTGACACAAGGAGCACAGCGACTGGGCGTCGGCCCGGAGCCGGGCCCTTCGGTGCTCGGGGTCTTCGTGGGGGTTGTGGCAGGTGGAGCATGTGACCTCGCCGCGGGTTCCCAGGGGCAGGCTCTCGTCGGGCTTGATCTTCTCGGACGGCACCTTCAGATGATCGGCATTCGCCGGGTGAAGGTTTACGCTGTGGCACCGCAGGCACACCATCTTCTGGGACGCCACGAGCTCCCGGCCCTCGTCCGAGCCCGGCACCGGCACGGCCACGTGGCAGGTGGGGCAGATCTTGGGATCGTCCACGTGGGGGCTCTTCTGGGTGAGCATCGACCGATTGTGGCAGCCCCCGCACAGGTCCGACCGGCCCCGGGACCGGTCGTAGAACCGCTCCCGCATCCGCTGCTGGCCCGTGTCGCACCTGTTGTCGTGGCAGGTGTAGCAGGTGATCTCGCCGTCCGGGCCGAAGGGCAGGGTGAACCCGGCGGCCGCCAGCCGCGCGAGCATCTCCTCCACCGGCGGGAACCCCGTGGGGTGGTGGCTCCGGTCGGTCACGTGGCAGCTGATGCACAGGACGTTGATGTCGCCCCGGTACCGGAGGGCCCGGCCGGGGTCGGCCTTCACGGCGTCGGGGTCGGCCGTGGTGTGGCAGGCCTTGCACGCGAAGTACTCGGGCACGTGGGGGCTTTCGGCCTGGCCCCTCTCCAGGTGCCGGGCCACCGCGGAGCGCAGGAGATGGGTGGTCTCGGTGGCGCCGTGGGGATCGTGGCAGGTGAAGCAGGTCCACTCCCCCTCGGGGCCCAGGGGCACGTCCTTCGGGAGGCTCAGGTCGGGGTCCACGTTGCGGGGATGGCCCTTGGCCAGCACGTCGTGGCAGAAGTTACACAGCCGCTTCACCTCGAGCCGGGCCGAGCCCCGGCCCGTGATGATCCGGCCCGCCTTCACCAGGTGGCAGAACCCGCACCGGCCCTCGCCCCGCCGGGCCTTGTGGGGGTTGGCGTGCTCCAGGGAGCTGCCGTGGCAGGTGATGCAAAACCCCATGCGGGTCATGCCGGGCTCGAGCCAGACGAACTTCTCCTCGGGCGTCCCGCCGTGGATGCGGTGGCAGGTGCGGCACAGGAGCGCGCCGTCCGGGGCCAGGGGCAGGCCCTCCGGGATCTTCGCCGTCTTCGGGGCCACCCCGACGGGATGGGGGTTCTCCACGGCCTCGTGGCAGGCCCAGCAGTCCTCGATCCGGGGCCCGGTGTGGCACTCGTCGCACGAGAGCTCGCCGTGGCTCCCGCCCGGGGGGGGCGGCTCCTGGCCGGAGGCGGCGGCGGCGAGGAGGAGAAGCAGGGCGGATACCAGGCCGATCCGGCGTCTCATGGCGCCCCCCCGAGCCGCACCAGGAGCGCTTCCGTGGCCTTGCGGGCCCGCTCGTCGGCGATGCGGGGGAACCGCTCCAGGTTTTCCTTGCAGAGCGCCAGGGCCTCGACCCGGCGGCCCTCGTCGGCCAGGAGACGGGCGAGATCGAGGCGCACGCCGTAGGTCAGGGGGTCCGCCGGGTCCAGGGCCAGGATCTCCCGGTACACCCGCTCGGCCTCGTGCTTGCGGCCCAGCCGGGCCAGGGTCTGGGCCTCGAGCCGCCGGCCGGGCAGGAACCGGGGCGCGAACTCCCGCAGTTGCGCGAGCCTCTTGAGCGCGATCTCGTCTCTTCCGGCCCGGCTCAGGGCCACGGCCTCGTTGTAGGTGGAAAGCCGGGTGTAGACGCTCCGCAGATTGAACCGGGCCTCGGCGTAGTCGGGGTCGATCTCGAGGGCCTTGCGGAAGGCTGCCACGGCCGCGTCGAACCGGTCGAGGGCGTAGAGGGCCACCCCCCGGGCGTTGTGGACGAGCTCGGGGGCGTAGAAGTCGGGGGAGAGTTCCAGGAACTGGTCGAAGGCCCGCAGGGCCCGCTCGTACTCCCCCCCCTTGAGAAGGAGCAGACCCTGGAAGTAGTACGCCTGGTAGAGGGCTTGCTCGGTGGGCCCGGGGGGCTCGACCCGAAGGAGCAGGCCGACCCGGTCGTAGGCCTGCTCGGCCTCCCGGTAGTGGGTCATGTCCTGCTCGAAGAGCTGGTGGTAGATGCGCGCGAGGGCCAGGCTGGGATAGGGATAGGTGGGGTCGGCGTCCTCGGAGCGCTGGAAGAGGTCGAGGGCCTTTTCGATGTTACCGGCCCGGTAGGCCCGCATGGCCTTCTTGTAGATCGCCGAGGCCTCGGCCCGGTCGGCCCGCGCCCCCACCGGGGTGAGCACCACCCCGATCACGGCCGCAACAGCTAGCCCCCCGATCCACCGCCTTCCCATGCCTCGCGTCCCCTCCCGGCCCCGTGCCGAGGCGCTCGGTTGCGCGCCGTACGATACCGGGTTTGGGCCGCCGCGGGCAAGCGAAGGCCGGGCCCCGGCGGACGGAAACCCCGCCCAGGGGTTCCTCCGCGCCGGAGGGTCGAACGGGAGAACCCGCGGCCCGGCGTCTGGACCCTACTCCCCCTCCTCGACGATCTCGTAGGCGCCGGGCTCGAGGAGGCGCTCGAGCCGGCGGCGCGGCCCCATCAGGTTCTCGCCGGGCTTGATCACGAGGCAGGGCTTCCCGTTCCGGCCCGTTTCGATCGGCTCGGGGCTCGGCTCCACCCCGGCGAAGAGCCGTGCGGACTCCGGCCAGCGCTTGTCGGGCCGGAACCCGAGCGTTCCGGCGAACTCGATCGCCGCCTCGATCACGGCCAGGGCCAGGCCCGGCTCGCACGGCTCGAACTCGACCTTGTCGTGGAAGATCTCGGGCTTGATGTTCGCGCGGTAGTCTTCGGGGTCGAGGTTCGGGAGCACGGCCGTGTCTTTGAGCCCGAGGCACCACAGATCCACGTAGTAGCCGCCCACCAGAAGCCGCCCGTTTTCCATGCGGCGCGCCACAAGGATGTGGGCCTTGCCCCGCTCCCGCCACCCCCGGCTGATCACGCACTCCTCGATCGGCAGGTCCCCGGCCCGGGCGAGCAGGCGGCCCGTGGCTGTTTCGGCCCGGGCGCTCAGCCGGCGCTGCCTCTCCCTGCGCCGTTTTTCTTCCCGTTCCTTTCGCCGCTTTTCCAACGCCTTCTGTCGGCGCCGTTCCGAGATCGCCATGGTGGTTCGGGGCTCCTCTTGGCTTGGCTGGAAAACTGAATGATGTTCGAAGGCCCTTCCCGCTGGGCGGCAACCCCTTCTGGGGATGCCGGCGTCCTCCCGTGCCCGTGGGAGCCGCTCTTGTATTGGGGCGCCAGAACTCCGGGGTGAGATGTCAGCCCCCCTGTCCTCTGTCCTCTGTCCACCGGCTCCCGGCACCGGCGGCGCGACACGCTATCGGCATCGCGCGACGCCGTCAAGACGCCCCCGATCGGCGCGACCGAAAAATCCCCCGCCCACCCCTTGCGGTCCGCCGGTGCGGTCTGCTAGTCTCGGCTCGCGTCCGCTCGGAACGACCCCCTCGTTCCATCCCCACAACCGCTTGGAAATCTTTCGGTTTTTACGGAATCTGCTCCCGCGGACCGGAAGGCCTCCTTATCCACATCTGTGGATAACTCTGTGGATATATGCCATGGATCAGCTCTGGCAAACCGTGCTGCAAGAGCTCGAGGCATCGCTTCCGACGCAGGCCTTCCAAACCTGGATCCTCCCCATCCGCCCGGTTCGCCTCGACGGCCGGGAACTCCTGCTCGAGGTCCCGAGCAAGTTCTTCTCCGACTGGCTCCAGGACCACGACTATCTGACCCTGATCCAGCGCTGTGCCGCGGCCCATGCCGGCGCGCCCGTGGAGGTGCGCTGCGTCACGGCCAAACGGGAGAAGCCCTTCGTGCGGCCCAAGCGGGAGCCGGAGCCCTCGCCGGCCGGCTGGGAGGAACGGGCCCGAAAGATCGGGCTCAACCCCAAGTACACCTTCGACAGCTTCGTGGTCGGAAGCTCCAACCAGTTCGCCCACGCGGCGAGCCTCGCGGTGGCCGAGCGCACCGGCCGCACCTACAACCCGCTCTTCATCTACGGCGGGGTGGGGCTCGGCAAAACCCACCTCCTAAACGCCATCGGCAACCATCGCCTGGCCCACGACCCCGCCTGCCGGGTATGCTACGTGCACAGCGAGAAGTTCGTCAACGAGATGATCCAGGCGCTGGCCCACAACCGGATGCCGGAGTTCCGGGAGAAGTACCGGAAGATGGACATCCTTTTGATGGACGACATCCAGTTCATCGCCGGCAAGGAACGCACCCAGGAGGAGTTCTTCCACACGTTCAACACGCTGTACGAAAGCCACAAAAACATCGTGGTCACCAGCGACAAATTTCCCAAGGAGATCCCGGGGCTCGCCGACCGGCTTCGGTCCCGGTTCGAATGGGGCCTCATCGCCGACATCCAGCCCCCCGACGTGGAAACCAAGGTCGCGATTCTCCAGAAAAAAGCCGAGATCGAATCGATTCCGCTCCCCGTCGAGGTCGCCCACTTCCTCGCGGCTCACTGCTCGTCGAACATCCGGGAGCTCGAGGGGTCGCTCCTTCGGATTATGGCGTTTTCGAACCTGACGAAGTCGGAGATCACGGTCGAACTCGCCAAGAACGTCCTGCGCGACATGCTCCGGGACACCGGGCAGGGGGTCACGGTGGAGAAGATCATGAAGGCGGTGGCCCAGCACTTCCACCTGACGGCCGCCGATCTGCGGGGGAAGCGGCGCACGAAGGCCGTGGCCCACCCCCGGCAGATCGCCATGTACCTGGCCCGGGAACTCACCGACAGCTCGTTTCCCGAGATCGGCCAAAAGTTCGGCGGGCGAGATCACACGACGGTGATGTACGCCCACGGCAAGATTTCGAAGGCCCTGTCCTCGGATCCGGATCTCCGGGCCGAAGTCGACGCGATCCGGCGCAAGCTGGGGACATAGCGGTGGAAGGCTTGGGGACAACCCTGGGGATAACCTGTGGCGAGTTCGGCCGGCCTGGGATCCTGTGGATAACCCCGATCTTATCCACAGACTTCTCCACACCCCGATTTCGTAGGCCCGCCGCCGGGGTTTGCTCGTTTTCCACAGTTTCCACAGCCCCTATGGATTACTGGCAAAGAAAAAAAATCTAATCACCCTAGGAGGTCCCATGATCGTCCAACTCGAGCGGGATTCCGCCACCCGAGCCCTGGCCCAAGCGGTTTCCGTTCTGGAGCGAAAGTCCACCCGCGAGATCCTGGAGCACGTGCTCCTCCAGGCGCGCCCCGGCACGCTGGAGCTCCGGGCCACCGACCTCAAGATCAGCCTGACCCAGGCGATCCCGTGCGAAACGTCGAGCCCGGGAGCCGTGGCGGTACCCGGCCGGAAGCTCTACGAGATCTTCCGCGAACTGCCGGCCGCTCCCGTACGCCTGGAACTCGAAGAAAACCGGTGGCTTCACATCACGGCGGCCCGAAGCAGCTTCCACATCCCGACCGAGCGAGCCGACGAGTTTCCGGAGTTTCCCGCTGCCCCCGAGGAGTACCATCCGTTTCCGGCGGCGTCGTTCACCCGGATGCTGGAAAAGACCCTGTTCTCGGCCTCCAACGACGAGACCAGGCCGACCCTCTGCGGGGTGTACCTCCACGCCCACGAAGACCCGGCCGGGGGGACCGAAACCCTCCGAATGGTTTCCACCGACGGCCATCGGCTGACCATCATGGAACAGCCGACCCCGGGCGTGCTCGACATGTTCCGGGACGGCATCATCCTGCCCAAGAAAGGCCTCGGGAGCTTGAAGGCCCTGGTGGACGATTCCGGGGAAGGGTTCGAGATCGCCCAGTCGGGCGGCAGGATCTTCTGCCGGTTGACGAACGCAGAGATGTGCCTGACCCCGATCGACGGCGCGTTTCCGCGGTACCAGGACGTGATCCCGTCGGATCCGAGAAACCGGGTGATTCTGGCGAAGGACCCGTTCGCCGACGCCCTGCGCCGGGTGTCCCTCATGACCGACCCCGACACCCACAGCGTGGTCTTCGAGGCCTCGGAGGACCGCGTGGTTCTGCGATCCATGAACGCCCAGGCCGGGGACAGCCGGGAGGAGATCGAGGCCCGCCTGGAGGGGGAACCCCAGAAGATCGCCTTTAACGCCTCCTACTTCATCGAGGCCCTCCGCCACCTGGACGGGGAGGAGGTCAAGGTGGAGATCGACCAACCCCTGGCCCCGTGCCTCATCCGCTCCGACGACGACCCCGGATACCTGTGCGTGGTGATGCCGATCCGCATCGACTGACCGTGCGCATCGAGCGGTTTCGGGCCGCCGGGTTCCGGAACCTGGCGGCCCTTGATTTTTCCCGACCCGAACGGATCTGTGTGCTCTGGGGGCCCAACGGCCAGGGAAAAACCAACGTCCTCGAGGCGATCCGGGTCGCGTCCTGCCTGCAAAGTTTCCGTACTCACCGGAGTTCGGATCTGGTACAATTCGGCGGTTCGGGTTACCACCTCCGAGCCCGGGTGGAAGCGGACGGGATCACCCGGGACGTCAGCGTGTCCTGGACGGCTTCGGGCCGGCGGGTGGAGGTGGACGGTGCCCGTCCCAGGGCCGTGCAGGAGTACCTGTCTGTTTTGCCCACCGTGGTGTTCTCGCCGGCCGACACGGGGTTAGCCCACGCCAACCGGGAGGCGGGCCGGCGCTACGTGGACGCCGCCGCGTTCTTCCAGAACCCGCTCCACGCGGCTCATCTCCAGAGGTATCGCAGGGCGCTGCGCCAAAGAAACGCGGCCCTCCGGCGTAGCTCCCGGGAGGCCGCCGTGTGGGAGGCGGAGATCGCTCGGTACGGGGCGCTGGTGCACGGGGAACGCGCGAGAACTCTCGGGGAGCTTGGGGGGATGGTGGGGGAGCTGTACCGGGAGTTGAGCAGGGCTCGGGAAACCCTGTCGCTGGGGCTGTCGGCGCCGTATCTCGCACCCGGGCCGACGCCGGCGTACGGCGATGCCCTGGCGGCGGCGCTCGAGAAGAACCGGGACGAGGACGCGCGCAGGGGGTTTACCCAGGCGGGACCCCACCGGGACCGGCTCGAGGTGTTCCTGGACGGAAGGCCGGTGGAAACCCACGGGTCCCAGGGGCAGCGCCGAACCGCCGCGCTTGCGATGAAGCTGGGACTCCTGCGCTGGGGACTCCGATGCCTGGGAGCGCCGCCCGTGCTTCTCTTGGACGACCCCGGCGCGGAACTCGACCCCTCCCGACTGGAGGCGTTGGGGCGGTTCGTGACGTCTTGGAAGGGGCAGGTGTGGGTCGCGACCCCGGATCCCAGGGCCCTGCCCCTGGACGGCGCGGACGATGTGGGTTTTTACCGGATGGATTTGGGAACGCCGTGCCGGAGCCGCCCGTGACGCCCAGGGGCTGACCCGGGCGAGGGGGAGCACCCCTTGGAGCGGCACGTCCCTTGTCGTTTTCCAGCCTTCCGGCATGCCATCGCAGGGATCAGGAAGGGCGAAGCCACGATGACCGAACAGGATATGCAGAAGATCGAAGAGCTCTACACGGCCGACAGCATCAAGGTGCTGGAGGGGCTTGAGGCCGTTCGGAAGCGGCCGGCGATGTACATCGGATCCACGGGCTCGATGGGCCTGCACCACCTCGTCTACGAGGTGGTGGACAACTCCATCGACGAGGCCCTGGCGGGGTACTGCGATTTGGTCAGGGTGGTCATCCACGTGGACAACTCGATCACCGTGGAGGACAACGGCCGAGGCATTCCCGTGGACATCCATAAGGACACGGGGAAGCCCGCGGCCGAACTCGTTCTCACCACGCTCCACGCCGGGGGCAAATTCGACAACAAGACCTACCGGGTGTCCGGCGGCCTCCACGGGGTGGGCGTGTCGGTGGTCAACGCCCTTTCCGAGTGGCTGGAGGTGGAGATCCGCCGGGACGGGAAGGTGTACCACCAGGCCTTCCGCCGGGGCGTTCCGACCAAGCCCCTCACGGTCGTCGGGACGACGACCCGGCGCGGCACCAAAGTGCATTTCAAGCCCGACCCCGAGATCTTCACGGAAACGGAGTACTCGTTCGACATCCTGGCCACCCGGCTCCGGGAACTGGCGTTCCTGAACCCGGGGATCCGGATCCTCCTGGAGGACGAACGGGAGGAAAAATCGGCGGAGTTCTGCTACGAGGGAGGGATTCGTTCGTTCGTCGAGCACCTGAACCGGTCGGTCACCCCGCTCCACGAGGCCATCTACTTCTCGGGGCAGAACGACAACGTGATCGTGGAGATCGCGATCCAGTACAACGACGGCTACAAGGAGCGGCTCTTCAGCTTCGTCAACAACATCAACACCCGGGAAGGGGGCACCCACGTCACCGGGTTCCGGGCGGCCCTGACCCGAACCCTCAACCAGTACGGGAAGGCCCACAATCTTCTCAAGGACGTAAAAAGCGGTCTCAGCGGCGACGACGTGCGGGCGGGGCTCACGGCCGTGATCTCCGTGAAGGTGCCGGACCCCCAGTTCGAGGGCCAAACCAAAACAAAGCTGGGGAACTCCGAGGTCCGCGGCCTGGTGGAAAACATCTGCAACGAGCAACTCTCGCGGTATTTCGAGGAAAACCCCTCCGTGGCCCGGAAGATCGTGGACAAATGTGCGCGGGAGGCCTTGGCCCGGGAGGCGGCCCGGAAGGCCAAGGAGCTCACCCGCCGGAAGAACGCCCTGGATTCCGCGAGCCTTCCGGGGAAGCTCGCCGACTGCCAGGAGAAGGATCCGGCCCGGAGCGAACTCTACATCGTGGAGGGGGACAGCGCCGGCGGGTCGGCGAAGCAGGGTCGGGACCGCCGGTTTCAGGCGATCCTCCCGCTCAAGGGAAAGATCCTGAACGTCGAGAAGGCTCGGCCCGAGAAGATGCTCTCCAACAAGGAGATCGCGGCCCTGGTGACCGCCATCGGCGCGGGCATCCACGACGAGTTCGACCCGGAGCGGGCGCGGTACCACAACATCATCATCATGACCGACGCCGACGTGGACGGAAGCCATATCCGCACGCTGCTGCTCACGTTTTTCTACCGGATGATGCCCGACCTGATCGAGCGGGGTTATCTGTACCTGGCCCAGCCGCCCCTATACCGGGTGGCCAAGGGCAAGCAGGAGCGCTACCTGGCCAACGAGGAGGAGCTCCAGCGGTTCCTCGTGGAGGAGGCGGTGGGCGACAACGTGGTCCGGATCGAGAAAACCGGACGGGTCTACGCCGGAGCCCACCTGAGGGATCTCCTGCTCCGGATTTTCGAGTTCCGCTTTTACCTGGAGCGGTTGGCGAAGAAGGGGTTCGAGCGCGACGCCCTCCGGGTGGTCCTGAACGCAGGGCTCCGAAGCGAGGATGCCCTTCGTTCGGAAGAGGCGTTCGAGCCCTACCGCCGGGCCCTCGAGGAGAAGGGCTACCTGGTGAGCCAGGACGGCTATGACGAGGAGCACAGCCTGTACCGGTTCCGGGCCGTGCGGAAGGTGAACGGCCGGCGGGCGACCTGCCCCATCCACCGCGATCTCCTCGAGTCGGCCGACTACCGGGCCCTGTACCGGGTGAACGAGACCCTGGGGGACATGCGGGAGCCCCCGTTTACGATCCTGCGCAGGGCCGGCGAGGAGGAGGGAAAGACGACGGTGGCCTCGAAGCAGGAGCTTCTGGACGTCCTGATCGAACGGGCCCGCAAGGCGTACACGATTCAGCGGTACAAGGGGCTGGGCGAGATGAACCCCCAGCAGCTCTGGGAGACCACCATGGACCCCGCCCGCCGGACGCTGTTGCAGGTGAAGCTCGAGGACGCGGTGGCCGCGGAGGAGATCTTCAGCATCCTCATGGGCGACGCCGTGGACCCGCGGCGGGAGTTCATCCGGTCCCACGCCCTTGAGGTGCGAAACCTGGACGTGTAGGGTCGGGCCCGATGCGATGGACGAAGGGCCACCCGATGGCGGGTGGCCCTTCGCCGTTTCAGCCCCCGAACAGGGGCCGGAGCTCCGAGGCCACGTCCTCGGGGGACCGGAGGATCATGGGTTCCTGTTCGATGACGTCGAAATGGATGTCCGAGCACGACGCCGGGGGCAGAAACGCACGGGGCACCACCCGCACCTGACACCGGAACGAGGGGTCGGGAAGCCCCATCGCGGCCAGGTTGAAGCTCCAAAGCCCCTGGCTTTCTAGATACCCGAACAGCGCAAGAAGCCCGGGCACCAGGGCCTCCCAGTCGGAGGCGTCGAGGTCGGCCACGTCGGCCTTCGAGGCGTGAACCGCCACCCACTCGAAGTAGCGGCCCTGGGGTGCCGGGTCCACCAGGAGCCGCCAGGGGCCGGCCTCCCCGAGCCATCGGGCGCCGTCGCGCCGCTCCTCGGAGACCAGGTGATCCCAGGGGTTCGTTCCCGGCGGGGCGCCGACGCGGGTGGCACCCTCGGCCAGGCGCCGCAGCCGGGTGGGGGCCGTGGGGGTAGCCATGAGCTGGTGGTGGGGATGCACGATGCTCGAGCCGGCGGGGGGCATGTAGTTCCAGTGGAGGAGGCGCACCCCGAGGTCGGGCCGGCGCTCCCGGACCGCCCCCAACACCCGTCGGGCCGCCTCGAAGGCGTCGAGCAGCATGGGTTCGGTGAAGTCCCGGAGTTCCACGAAGTGCTCCCGGGTGAGCACGCTCACGGCCGAAAGGCCCGCGTAGGCCAGGAGGTTCGGAAACACCCGGACCTCCCCCACGGCCACCCGGCCTTCCCCGAGGAGGTCCGGGGGAAACGCGGGGGTTCGGGTTTCCACGGCTTCCGGGCAAAACGGGCAGCCCTCCAGGGTGTGGGCGTAGGCGGTGCGCAGGTCGGGGATCCGGAGCGGACGGTGGGGGGGCGTCAGGATGCGCACCGTGTCGCCGGTGAGGGGGTGGGTTCGCACCTCCACGCGGCGGACGACCTGACGGCCGTCGGGGAGGACCATGGAGGCGGTTTCTTCCCGGATTTCGAGTCTCATCCCGATCCCTCCTTGCGGGACGCCTTCTCCCGCACGGCCGCGAGGAACGGGCCCGCCTCGATCACGTACCGGACGTGGCGGGCCTCGCCGATGGGTTCGGCCTCGTCGTGGCATTCCACCCGGAACACGTACTTCTTCCCCTGCTTCTCCTCCAGGTGGGCCGTGGTGCGCACGGTCCAGCCCAGGGGCGTGGGCCTCGTGTGCCGAAGCTCCACCAAGGCGCCGACGCTCATCTCCCCGTCCTCGAGGTCGGGCTCCATGAGGCGGGCCGCCGCGGCTTCGACCGCGCCCACCAGGAACGGGGTGGCGAACACCGGGGGAGAGCTCTCCTGGAACCGATGGGCCCCCATGTCCTCCGTGGTCTTGAGCTCGTAGGTGAACGACTCGCCCACGCGAACGACATCCTTCGGCATCGGATCTCCTCCTGGTAACTTCATGCTCGGCGGCTAGGCAGCTTGGCAGCTAGGCGGAACGTATCGCTGGGACGTTAGGAGGCTAGGACGCGAAAATCCTTTGGTATTTCAGCGTCAGCGGCTGTCCCAACCCGTGGAAGCGACTGTCGTATCAGGGGCCAGAATTCAGAAGTCAGAGGTCAGAGAACCCTCTGTCCTCTGTCGTCTGTCCACTGACTCCTGACACGGCGGCTCCTTGGCCCGCCCGCCAGCGCGCGCGCCGGCGCTTACGCGTGTCACGTC
Source organism: Deferrisoma palaeochoriense (assembly GCF_054656955.1). Classification (NCBI taxonomy): domain Bacteria; kingdom Pseudomonadati; phylum Thermodesulfobacteriota; class Deferrisomatia; order Deferrisomatales; family Deferrisomataceae; genus Deferrisoma; species Deferrisoma palaeochoriense. The sequence goes on along the minus strand of NZ_BAAHXI010000018.1, from coordinate 35,555 downwards.
AGTGGGTCGCGAGCAGGCCGAGCCCCGCGGCCTACCGGAGCTTCCAACGGGGCGAGTGTACGGTGCCGAGCGTGGGCGGTAAAGAACAGGGGTCGACAGGGGCGCTTTTCGATCTAGATTGACGTTCTGCGGTGCCCAGGCCCTCAGGGGCCGGCTGCGGAAAGGGGCCGCGGAGGGCAACATGGTTCACCGGGCCGCGGTGCAGGGGGCGTTCGGGGGGGTGGAGAAGGCGCGGGCTCTGCGTACTGGGCTCGTGCTCGAGGGGGGGGCTATGCGCGCCGGGTTCGTGGCGGGGGTGCTGATGGCCTGGTTGGACCTGGGCCTTCCCCTGCCGGACCTGGCCACGGGGGTGTCGGCGAGCGCCGCCACGCTGGCCTACTTCGCGGCTGGCCAGCGCGAGGATATGGAAGCGGTGTGGCGGGGGGAGCTTTGCGATCCCGAGCTCGTTTGTTTCCAGAACCTGCCGGCTTGCGCCCTCACGGCCGACCCGGACCGGCCCGCCCTCGACGTGGGGCGCCTCGTGTTCGACGTGTTCGCGCAAAGGCACCCCTTGAACCAGTGGGCCGTTTCGGAGAACCCGATGGAATCCCGGTTCGCGGCGGCCCGGGTGGGGGAACGCCGGCTCCACCTGTTTCGCCCCGGGGAGGCGGACCTCTACGACATCCTCCACGCCTGCATGTGCGTGCCCGCCTGTTATCCCCGTACCGTGCGCATCGGCGGCGGCGAGTACCTGGACGCCGGGGTGGTGGATCCCCTTCCGGCTCGCACCGTGTGGCGGATGCTCGGCCACCCCGAGCGCCGGATCGTGGCGGTGCTGTCGCGGCCGGTGGGGTGGCGCGACGACATGCTGCCCTGGTACGAGAGGGTGGTGTTTTGGCGGTACTTCAAGGCCAACGGGTGGATGGTGCGGAGCCTTCGCCGGGCCGGGCTGAGGTACCGGGCCCAGGTGAACCGGCTGGAGGAACTCGCGCGGCTCGACCCACCCCGGGCCCTGGTGCTTCGGCCCCCCGGCCCCCCGCCGGTGCGCTTCGTGACGCTGAATCAGGAGCGCCTGAACCGCCTGATCGACGAGGGGTACCGGGAGGTGATCCGGCGGCGGGACGAGATCGAGCGGTTCCTCCAGGGTTCCCGCGTGGGCGGCGTTCGGGGGGTATCGTCCGAACCGATCCCGTCGGAATAATATATTGCATTTGATTTGCAATAGTGCTTCAATACCCGCATTGTCGAGATCTGTACCGAGGAGATGGCATGCGGCGAGACGAGGGAAGCGCGGCCGCCTGGCCCCAGGCCGGCATTCGAAAGATCGTGCTGGTGGGGAACCCCAACGTGGGCAAGAGCGCCCTTTTCAACCGGCTCACGGGCTCCTACGTGGTGGTGTCGAACTACCCCGGAACCACCGTGGAGGTGTCGAAGGGAAAGCTCCGACACGCGGGGGACGAGGTGGAGGTGGAGGACACCCCGGGGATGTACAGCCTGCTTCCCATCACCGAGGAGGAGCGGGTGGCCCGGGACATCCTGTTCCGGGGGGATGCGGACGCCGTGGTGCACGTGGTGGACGCGAAGAACCTGAAACGGATGCTCCCCATGACGCTCCAGTTGGTGGAGGCGGGCCTCCCGGTGGTCCTCGTGCTCAACATGATCGACGAGGCCGAGCGACTCGGGGTCCGGATCGACGTGGAGGCGTTGGAGCGAGCCCTGGGGGTGCCGGTGGTGGCCACCGCGGCGCTCACGGGACGGGGGGTCCGGGAGCTTCTCGATCGGTTGCCGGAGGCCGGGCGCTCTTCGGGCCGGCCGGAGATCTACTACGGGCCCGAGGTGGAGACCGCCCTCGCCGAGATCGAGCCCCTGGTGCCGGCCCGGGCGGGGCTGGGTCCGCGGGCGCTTGCCCTTCTTCTTCTCCAGGGCGACGAGAGACTTGAGGAGACCCTGCAACTATCGGCCGGCGACATCGAGCGCGTCGAGAGGGCCCGGCGCGAGGTGGAACGCCGGGCCGGGGCGCCGGCGAGTCTGCTTATTCCGCAGCGGCTCCACGAGGAGGCCGAGCGGCTCGCCGACGCCGTGTTTCGGGCTCCCGAGACCGGCGTGGTCACGTGGGGCGAGCGCCTGAGCCGGTGGATGATGCACCCGGTGGCCGGGCTTCCGATCCTGGCCGCGGTGCTCTACTTCGGGCTCTACAAGTTCGTCGGGGGGTTCGGGGCCGGCACGGTGGTGGATTTCCTGGAGGGCCACGTATTCGAAGCCTACGTGAACCCTTGGGTGAACGACGCCGTGACCCGCTGGGTGCCGTGGCCCTGGCTCCAGGAACTCATTGCCCTGGATTACGGGGTGATTACCCTAGGCCTGCGGTACGCCGTAGCGATCATCCTTCCGATCGTCGGGACCTTTTTCATCGCCTTTTCCGTGATCGAGGATTCCGGGTACCTGCCCCGGCTCGCCATGCTCGTGGACCGGGTGTTCAAGGCCATCGGCCTGAACGGCCGGGCGGTGATCCCCATGACCCTGGGGTTCGGCTGCGACACCATGGCCACCATGGTGACCCGGACCCTGGAAACCACGAGGGAGCGCATCATCGCCACCGTGCTCCTGGCCCTGGCCATCCCCTGCAGCGCCCAGCTCGGGGTGATCCTCGGCATGATGTCCACGGCGCCCCGGGCCATGGCCGTGTGGGCGGCCTTCGTGATCGGCGTGTTCCTCCTGGTGGGGTGGCTCTCGGCCCAGATCCTTCCGGGGGAGCCCCCGGTGTTCTATATGGAGATCCCACCCCTGCGCCTGCCCCGGCCCGGCGCCGTGGCCGTGAAGACCCTGACGCGCATGCAGTGGTATTTCGCCGAGATCCTGCCGCTGTTTCTCCTGGCCAGCGTGCTGATCTGGCTCGGAAAGCTCACCGGCCTGTTCGACGCGATCGTGGCGGGCCTTGGGGTCGTCATGGGCTGGATCGGGTTGCCCCAGGAGGCGGCCGTGGCGTTCCTGTTCGGGTTCTTCCGCCGGGACTACGGCGCCGCCGGCCTCTACGACCTCCAGTCCCAGGGCCTCCTCACCGGGAACCAACTGGCGGTGGCCGCGATCACCCTGACCCTGTTCGTGCCGTGCATCGCCCAGTTCTTGGTGATGCAGAAGGAGCGGGGCACCAAGACGGCCCTGGCCATCGCCGGGTTCGTGTTCGTGTTCGCCTTCGCCGTGGGCGCCGCGGTCAACGGGCTTCTCACGGCCCTGGAGATCCAGCTATGAAGTGCGGCTTCTGTGGAAAGGAGTTCTCGGAGGAGGCGGCCCGCAAGGAGTGCGGGGCGTGTTCGCTCTTCGGGGGGTGCAAGAACGTGAAATGCCCGTACTGCGGCTACGAGATGCCCCGGGAGGCCGGGTGGGTCCGGTGGCTTCGGGGCCGCGGCAAGGAGACGAGAAAATGAGCCCGGACGAGCGCACCGAGGAGGTGCTCGAAACCCTGTGGGAGCGGTTGGAGGAGGGGAAGACCGGCCAGGAGGAGCCGTCCCGGGAGGACCTGGCAGCCCTCGCGGCCGAGGGCCTCGTGCGGGGCGAGGGCGAGGGGCTCGCGTTTACGGAAAAAGGACGCGAGGAAGCCCGCCAGGTGATCCGGCGGCACCGCCTGGCCGAGAGGCTCATGAGCGACGTGGTGGACACCTCCCGGGCCGACATGGAGGCCGCGGCCTGCCAGATGGAGCATGCCCTGCGCCGGGGGGTGGAGGAGCGGGTGTGCGAGCTCCTGGGCCACCCGGAAACCTGCCCCCACGGCCGGCCGATCCCCCCCGGACCCTGCTGCGAGAAGGCCCGGGCCGAGGGGGAGCGGTACGTGGCGCCCCTGGCCCACCTGCGGCCCGGGGAGGAGGGGACCGTGGCCTACCTCAAGACCCAGGACTCCAAGAAGCTCCAGAAGCTCATGGCCATGGGGGTGCGCCCGGGGAGCCGCCTGAAGGTGGAGCAGGCCTTTCCGGCCTACGTGTTCACCGTGGGGTTCAGCCGGTTTGCGGTGGACGCGGAGATGGCCGGCCTGATCATGGTGCGGCGGGAACCCGGGGCGCCGGGGCCGCGGCGGCGCCGGCGGTGGGGGTTTCGGTTCGGGGCATGAGGTGGAGGGACGCGCCGGTAGGCCGCGTCGCGGCTTGCCCCCTCCCCCCGTCCCCCTCCCCCCAGGGGAGGGGGGCACGGTGAGGGGGGGGCGGACCGAATCGCCGGAGAGAAAAGGGATGTCGCGGGTCGGTAGCCGCTGCCCCGGGTGGGACAGCCGATTATGCTGGAATCGCGAAGGATTTTTGCGTCCTAGCCTCCCAGCTTCCTAACAGGAAGTTGCTTGGTACCCCTTAGCCTCCTCCGAATAGCAAGGGCACGAGGGTCGCAAGGCCGAACGCGAGGAACAGGAGGCCGGCTGCGGTGTGAAGCCGACGGGAGGACACCCATCGGGCGAGCCGCGCCCCCACGGTGAGCCCCAGGCCGCTCGCGGCCCAGAGGGCCAGGCACGACCCAGCGAACACCGCGACCGGCGCCTGCCACCGGGCCGCGAGCCCGGCCGTGGCGAGCTGGGTCTTGTCGCCCAGTTCGGCGAGGAAGATCAAGAGAAACGCCGTGGTGAACGGCCCCAGGGATCCCGCCCTGGGGCCGTTTTCCGCTTCGGGGGCATCGCGGCGCACGAGGGAGTGGACGCCGAAGGCGAGAAAGAGCACCCCTGCCGCCGCCTGGACCCAGACCCGGGGCAGGGCGGCCGAGGCGAGTTCTCCGGCGGCCACGGCCGCCGCGCTCAGCACGGCGAAGGCCGCGAACACCCCGGCCACCACGGGCCTCCAGCGGTACCGGGCCGCCAGGGCCAGGGTGGCGAGTTGGGTCTTATCGCCCAGCTCGGCCAGGAACACGAGGCCGAAGGTGGAGAGAAACGCAGATTCCTGCACCGGCGCCGCTCCGGCTCGGGGGACACGAAGGGGCTGAAGTTAAAAGGGGAGGGCCGGGGAAGCAAGGGCGGAGCGGCTGGCCCGACGCCCGCGGCCCCTCGGCGGTGCCACGGCCGCCGAGCCAAGGGGTTGGTGCATGCGGTGGCGCTCGAATCGCGAAGGTTTTTAGCTGCCGAGCTGCCAGGCCGCCTCGCCGCCGAGCCTTCTCACCCCTCCCAGGGGCCCGGGAGTACTTCGGACGGATCCGGGAAGCTCCGGCCGCCGAGGCCCCGGCAGCAGAGGCTGGCCACCCGCACGGCCCAGGGGATGGCGCGCTCGAGGTCCGCCCCCCTGGCGAGGGCGAGGGCCAGGGCCCCGTGGAAGGCGTCGCCGGCGCCGGTGGAGTCCCGGACCGCGACCGCGGGCGCCGGGAACCGGCGGACCCGGCCCCCAAGCCAGGCGATCGCCCCCCGGGCGCCCTGGGTGGCGAGGCAGGTACCCTGGGCCGAGCGGGCCAGGCGTTCCAGGGCCTCGGCGGGCGGGAGGCCGGGATACGCCTCCGCCAGGAACGAGCCGCCGGCGGCCAGGACGTCCACGAGGCCCCACGTCTGCTCCCATCCCGGCCGGGCGTGCTCGGCGTCGGCCACCACCAGGGTGCCTGCGGCCCGGGCGGCCGCGACGAGGGACGGAAGAAGCGGCTCGGCCTGGGGGTCGGCCAGCACCACCCGGGTCGAGGCGATGGCCTCGGGGGGCACGTCGCCGGACCGGAGGCGTTCGGGCGAGGGCTCGTACAGGATGGTGCGGGTCCCCGAGGAACGCGACGCCATGCAGTAGGCCACCGGGGTCGTGCCCCGGGGCGGGGGGCAGGGGGAGAGGTCCACCCGGAACGCGGCCATGCGCTCCCGGGCGAATCGGCCGGGTTCGTCGTCGCCCAGCACCCCGAGGAACGCCACGCGGCCTCCCAGGTGGGCCGCGAGACAGGCGGCCGTCGAAGCCTGCCCGCCCCCTTCCACCAGGCGGTCGCGCAGGGGGATCTTCGTGTCCTCGGCCGGGTAGGCGTCGACCTTCAGGATCTCGTCCACGCAGGCCCGGCCGATGCACAGGACGTCGAAGCGCGGCACCGGATCGTTCAGACGGGCACCTTTTCCCAGACCGGGCCCCGGACCTTGACGGCGTGGGGGCCGGTCCAGGTGAGCCGCCACTCCATCTCGCAACCGGGGCACCGGGCCACCTTCTGGCCGGGTTCCGGAAAGAACCGGGTGAAGCAGTTGAGGCACCGGATCTGGGCCTTTCGCTTCTCGGTCTCGGCGGTGCTCATGGGGTCCTCCTCCAAGGGTCTAGGGGCACGCCAACGCGGCGGAGCCACAGGGTCCAGGGGGTGGGGCGGGCCGGAAGGCGCTCCGGCGCCACCCGGCGGAGAACCGCGGCGGTGAGCTCCCCGATGCGCGCGGTGTTCCCGAGGGCCTGGGCGCCAACGACCCGGCCCTCCTGGATCACGAGCGTGACCTCCCCGTCGGGGGTCTTCCGGTGCACCAGGTCGGCCGATCCGTCCCGGTGCTCGGCGGCCGGGGTGCCGATCGAGGCGGCGGCCACGTGGCCGGCGTGCACGGTGGACACGCCCAGGCTTCCGGGGTACCGGGCCGGCGATCCGGCGGCCCCGAGCCCCGCGACCCGGCCCTGGCGCCGGGCGTTGTGCCAGAGCATGAACACCCCCCTCCGCCCCGTCAACCGGTTCACGGTCTCGGCGCAGTCGCCGCATGCGTAGACCCCCGGCAGGTTCGTGGCCATGGACTCGTCCGTGGCAATGCCCCCGGAGGGACCCAGGGCCACGCCGCCGGCCGCGGCCAGCTCCACCTGGGGGGCCTGGCCGGCGCCGAACACGACGAGGTCGGCCGGATACTCCGCCCGGGAGGTCCGGAGCCCGTCGGCCCGGGCGGCACCCAGCACCTCCACCGGGCTTTCGCCGAGGACCAGCCGGATCCCGATCCCCTCCAGGGCGTCGGCGAGCCGTGCCGCGATGGGCTCGTCGAAGAGCCGGGGGAGCACCCGGCCCCGGCGGCCCACCAGGGTGACGTCCCACCCCCGCTCCCGGAGGGCCCAGGCCGCCTCCACCCCCACGAGCCCCGTGCCCACCACCACGGCCCGGCCCGGGGGAGGGGCCCGCAGCGCGTCCGCATCGGCCAGGGTGCGAAGGGAGAGCACGCCGGGGAGCCCGACGCCGGGAAGGTCGGGGAAGGTGGCCCGGCTTCCCGTGGCCCAGACCAGGCGGTCGTAGGGGTGGCGGCCGCCGTCGGTCAGGAGCTCTCGGCGCCCGGGGTCCCACTGCCGCACCGGTTCCTCGAGCCGCAGCTCGATGCCGGCCTCCCGGTAGGCGTCGGCCGGCCGCAGATGGGTGCGCTCCCGGGGGATCTCCCCGGCCACGTAGTCCGCCAGAACGCAGGGGCTCACCAGGGGCAGCGGGTCGGCCGTGAACACGACGATGCGGGCCGATGGGTCGGCCCGCCGGGCGGCGAAGGCCGCCTCGTCGCCCGCCACCCCGCAGCCCACGATCGCGATGGTGGGCCCGCTCATCCGCCCGCCATCATGAACAGGAAGGTGATCTCGTCGCCCGGCCGGAGGGGGGTGTCGGGCCGGTCGCGGGGGAGCCACTCGTCGCCGTTCCGGATCACCTGGACGGTGTCCTGGACGTGGCCCTCGGGGGTCACGAGCCGCTCGGCCACGGGAACGCCGCGCTCCCTGAGCGCTTCCAGGAGGGCGCCCAGGGTCGGGGGGTCGGGCTCGATGCGGAACTCCGTGGTGCCCGCGGCCCGCCGGATCTCGGGGAACCCGTGGAAGGTCACGGTGACGGCCATGGGTGCTTCCCCTCGAGGGGGTGGATCTGCCGCAGCCGGGCCGCGGCCTCCCGCCGCCGCTCGGCCACGACCCGATCGGGCTCCTCGTAGCGAAGGGCCCCGGTCTCGCAGAACTTCACGCAGGTGGGGTCCCCGTGGCACAGGTCGCACCGGAGGGTTTTCGCGCGTTCCTCGTGGAACCCCAGGGCCCCGAAGGGGCAGGCCGACACGCAGGCCCGGCACCCGATGCACAGGTCGTGGTCGGTCTTCACCCGGCCGAGCTCCTCGTCGCGGCCGATCGCGTTCACCGGGCACACGGCCGCGCAGGGGGCGTCCTCGCACTGGTGGCACACCATCGGCAGATAGACGCCCCGTTCCTCCCACTTCACCACCTGGATCCGGGCCCGGGCCGGGTCGGCCGCCTTTTCGTGACGCACGGAGCACACGAGTTCGCACATCCGGCAGCCGGTGCACCGGCGTTCGTCCACCGCGAGGATCTTCATGGCGATCGTCTCCTTGGCCTTCACACGAGCCGGGAGGGTTCGGCGGCCAGCCCCAGCCGTTCGAGGGCCTCGGGGGTGGGGCGGCCGTCCCGGTCCCAGCCGTGGATGTCGTAGTACTCGTCGAGCATCTGTTCGAACTTCTCCCGGTCGATGACCTTCCCCCGCACGGCCGGGAGGCCCGCCGGGGTGGGCTCGGTGTAGTACCGCTCGGGCAGCCGGTCGTCGGCCCGGCCGATCCCCCCCTCACGGATGTCGAAGAGCCGCTCCAGGGTGGTCACCCGCTCCCCGATCTCCATGAGCTCCTCCGGGGTGAACTCGAGCCCCGTTACGAGCCGTAGGGCCCGGGCGTACTCCTCGGCCTTGGGCATGTGGGGCGACAGGAACACCGACTGGAATTTGCACACGCCCAGGGAGTCCACCAGGGCGTAGAGCCGCTCCTGCCACACCACCATCCAGGGCTTGCCCTCGTAATCCCGGTAGTCCGAGGTGAGTCCCGGCCGGCCGTAGATCTCCTCCAGCACCTTCGGGGGCAGGTGGTAGAGGTCGATGGCCGGGCGGCTGCGCAGGTGGTCGGCGCCCCGGGTGGAGGTGGCGATGTTGAGCGCGAGCGACGGCGTGGGCCGCTCGTCGGACTGGAGGTTGCTCATGCCCTTCACGTGGATGTTGTAGTACGCGGTCTCGGGGCCGAGCCGCTCGATGGCCCCCAGGGGCCCCTCGGCCAGGACGTCCCCGAGACCCCGACGGTGGGCGATGTCGTCCACCAGCTGGAGCACGGCGTCGATGTTGCCCCACCGCAGATCGAGATCGCCCACCAGGTCCTTCGGCAGAAGCCCCTTTTCGTGGAGCTCCATGGCCCAGGCGATCATGCTCCCCACCTCCAGGGTGTCGAGCCCGTAGCGGTTCACGAGCTGGTTGCCCTCGAGGATCCCGAGCATCCGGTTCGCGCCCACCTCGGTGCCGAAGGCCCCCTGGCTCGTGTACTCGGGCCCCTCGCCGTACTGGCCCTTGAACCGGCCCTGGGGCAGCACGTACTTGTGCCGGCAGTGCACCGTGCACCCGTAGCAGGCGGCCATGCCCACGGTGTAGGGCTCCATGGCCTCGGCCTCGATGTCCTCGGAAAAGGGCATCTGGTTCGACTGGAAATTCCGGGTGCGGATGAGCCCGGTGGAGTTCGTGACGTCGAAGATGAACAGCGTGCCGTACTTGCCGATGATCTCGGTGTACTTGGCCGAGTGGATGTAGTCCACCAGTTCCTTGAGGTACGCCAACGCGCCTTCGGCATCGGCGAGCCGGATCGGCAGGGTGCCCCGGACCGCAACGGCCTTGAGGTTCTTCGACCCCATCACCGCGCCCATGCCGGTGCGGCCGGCCGCGTTCTTGATGCCGGTGATCACGCAGGCGTACCGGACCCGGTTTTCGCCGGCCGGGCCGATGCAGGCGATCTTCACGTCGGGGTCACCCAGTTCTTCCCGAAGCCGGGTCTGGGTGTCCACCGTGTTGAGGCCCCACAGGTGCTCGGCGCTGCGGATCTCCACCGACCCGTTGTGGACCCAGAGGTACACCGGGGAGGCGGCCCGGCCCTTAACCACGATGTGGTCGAACCCGGCGTAGCGTAGTTCCGGAGAGAAAAACCCGCCCATGTTCGAGCTGCCGAGGATCCCGGTGAGGGGGGACTTGGCGCTGATCTGGGCCCGGGATCCGGCGGGGGCGGGGGTGCCGCTCAGAAGCCCCGCGCTGAACACGAGCACGTTGCCCGGTCCGAGGGGATCCGTGCCCGGCTCCACGTGATTGTAGAGGAGGTAGGCGTCCATCCCCCGTCCGCCCAGGAACTTCCGGCGAAGCTCCAAGGGGATGTCCCGGGTCTCCACCGTGCCGGCCGTGAGATCCACGTAGGCGATCTTGCGGTTCAGTGCCATGGCTCTCTCCATGTTCATGGAACAGAACTTACGGGCCCTAGGCTGCCAGCTTGCTTTCCCGTTGTCAAGGGAGATTTCACAAAAATTTCTTGCAGCGGGTGGCGGAGAGAGGTAGAAAGGGTTCATCTGAGTGAACAGACGTCCTTCGAGGAGGGACCCATGGCCGAATCCTCCGGGTACCGACCGCCCGCCGTGGTGCGGGCGATGGACGTGGTGGAGATCCTGTCCCAGGGCCGGCCCCAGCGGCTGAGCGAGCTGGCGCGAGTGATGGGGGTGGGGAAGAGCACGCTACTGGGTATCCTCAACGCCCTGGAGGAGCGGGGATGGGTGGAGCGCAGGGGCCGGCTGTACGTGTTGGGGCCGGAACTCCTGCGGGTGGCCCGCCGGGCCTACGGGCTCTGGAACGTGGCCGAGGTGGCCCGTCCGTTCCTGGAGCGCATCGCGGCCGACCTCGGGGTGACGGCCCTGGTGGGGGTGCCGGCCGGCGACCGGGTCCGGATCGAGGACTGCGTGCCGGGGGGGCACGGCATGCAGGTGCAGGCCCGTCCGGGCGAGGCGGTGCCGTTTTTCGCCCCGGCCACGGCCAAGGCGCTCCTGGCCGCCTTGGCCCCGGAGAGGGGCCGGGCCCTCCTGGGCCGGAAAACGCTTCCCCGGTTCACCGACCGGTCGAAAACCACCCCGGAGGCGTTCTGGGCCGAGGTGGAGGAGGCCCGGGAACGGGGGTACGCCGAGGACAACGGCGAGTATCTGGAGGGGGTGCGGGCCGTGGCGGCCGCGGTGCGGGTGGGGGGCGATCCGGTGGCGCTCGTGTGGGCCGTGGGGTTCGGGGCCGGGCTCACCGAGGCCGGCTGGCAGGCCGCGGGTCGAAGGGTGCGGGAGGCCGCCGACGCGATCGCCCGAATCCTCGCCCGGGAGAACGGCGCCGGGGGAGGCGCGCAAGGGGGGCCGGCGGCGGGGTCAGGCTCACCGGGCGCGTAGGCCCCCGGCCATCTCAGAACCCACCGGGAACCGGTTACTATTGCTCCGGCGGCTAAAGAGGCACGGTCAGGGGCATGGGGGCTGCTGGAGCGCCCGGCCGGAACCAGTCCCCCACCCGCCCCCAGGCAATACTTTTGAAGGTATTGGTAACTATCCCCGCCCCTCAGGTTCCCCACGACGCGTACTCCCGGATGTCGGAGTAGGCCACGACCCGGTTCCGGCCGGTCTCCTTGGCGGCGTAGAGGGCTTGGTCGGCTCGGGAGATCAGGGCGTCGGGGGTGTCGTCGCCCTCCTGGGCCACCCCGAGCCCGAGGCTCGCCGTCACCCGCAGGGTGCGGCCCTCCCACGGGATGGCCTCGGCCTCCAGGGCTTTGCGGATCCGCTCCGCCAGGGCCCGGGCCCCCGTTTCGTCGGTGTTGGGCAGCAGGATCGCGAACTCCTCCCCGCCGTACCGGGCCACGTGGTCGGTCTCCCGGGCCAGGGAGCGCAGGGTTCCGGCCACGGCCCGGAGCACCTGGTCGCCGGCCGGGTGGCCGTGGCGATCGTTCACCCGCTTGAAATGGTCCACATCGGCGAGCAGGAGGGCCAGGGGGCTCGGGTACCGCCGGGCCCGGGAGAGTTCCGCCGTGAGCCGGTCGAGGAACGCCCGGCGGTTCCACAGGCCGGTGAGGGGGTCACGGGTGGCCATCTCCCGCAGCTGCTCCAGGCTCCGCAGCTGCAGGAGGGCCTGGCCGGCGAGCTGGGCCAACACGTCGGCGAACTCCACGGCGGAGCGGTCGAAGGCCTTGGGCTGGCGGTGCCCCAGGCACAGCACCCCCACCGGCTCCCCGTGGGCCTGCATGGGGTACATGAGCAGGCTCGGGAACTCGGGCACGCGGATGCCCGGGCCGAAAAGGGGCCGGCGGGTGTTGCCGCGGCCCTCGGCGTAGTGGAGATAGTTGCGGCTTGCGAGCACCCAGCCGGCGAGCCCGTCGTCCGGCCCGAACTCCTGGCCGCGCAGGTCGGCCCAGGGCTCGAGCACGGCCTCGAACCGAAGCCGGCGGTCGGTTCCCACGATGGCCACGGCGGCGAACGGAGGGCCGAGGCGCTGGGAGAGGGTGGTGAGGAGGAGGTCGAGCACCTCCCCTTGGGACTCGAACTCGGACACCCGCCGGGAAAACTCGTGGAGATGCTGGAAATCCCGGGCCTCCCGCTTCACGGTCTCGAAGGCGCGGATCTGCTCGAGGAACTCCCCCACCAGGTGGGCGGCCACCTCGAGGGCCGTGACCTGGGCCTCCCCGAAGGCCTGGGGGCCAAGGCCGTCGACGGCCAGGACTCCCTGGACCCCCTCGGGGCCCTGGAGGGGCACCCCGGCGAACGAGCGCACGGAGACCCGGGAGGCGTAGTACCCGAGCCGGGCGGCGGGGTCCCGGAGGTCCCCGATCACCAGGGGTTTCGCGTTTCGCACGATCCAGTGGAACGCGGTGGCGTCCAGCCGGATCTGGGCGTCCTCCCGGATGCCCCCGTGGTTGTCGGACACGAGCTCCCGGATGTAGAGGGTGCCGTCGCCGCTCCGGAGCACCAGTAGGGCGGTGTGGGCCCGCACCCGCTCCTTGAGGGCCGAGAGGAACCGGAACAGGGTCTCGTCGATCCGCACGAGGCCCCCGCGGCCGCCGAGCTCGACGGGGGCCCGGGCCCCGAGGGTGGCCGCGTCGCGTTGGAGCTTCTCGAAGGCGACCCGAAGCTTCTCCCGGCGGCGGCGTTCGGCCCAGGCGACGATGCCGGCCGCGGCGGCCAGGATCTCGAGGCCGGCGAGGGTGGGCACGAACGCGTGGGGCCGCAGCCCCGCCGCCACCGCCGGGAGGGCCAGGAGCCCGGCCGGGGGCAGCCACGGCGCCAGGGCCACCACGGCCGCCCCGAAAACGGCCAGCGGCCAGGGGGCCGGAACCCCCAGAACCTCGAGCACGGTTTCGAGGGCCAGCACGGTCAGCACGCCCACCTCGACCCGGTCCAGGTCCCCGGGTTCGGGCGTGGCGGTGGACCGGTGGAGGCGCCAGACGTAGTGGGCGGTGAACCCGGCGAGGAACACGAGCGCCGCCGGCCGCAGGCCGGCGGCCGGCGAGAAGAGACCCGCCAGGAGCGCGGCCGCGTACGCGGCCGGGACCAGGGTCCGCAGCGCCAGCCCCCAGGGTCGACCCCCCGGGCGGCGGGTCCGGGCGCCTTCAGCGGCGGGCATCGTCCGTTTCCGGCAGGAGGAACAGGGTTTCCCCCTCGCGTACCATGCCCAGGTCCTCTCGCGCCCGGCGTTCGATGGCGCGGGGGTCTCCGGACCGAAGCGCTCGGATCTCCCGCACGAGATCCTTCTCCCGGGCCTTCATGGCCAGGACATCCTGCTCGAGCCCCCGCTTCTCCCGGTCGAGCCGGCGCACCTCCGGGACCGCGTCCAGGAGCGCCGTGGCAAAGAAGCCCACCGCCCCGGCGAGGAACAGGGCGCAGATCACTTTGTCCCTTCTCGACATGGCCTCACGCTCCCAAGGGTCACTCGAGTTCGAACCGCACGGTCACGATGCCCCACTGCTCCACGTTGCGCCCGGCCGGAAGCGGGTTGAACCGGAGGCGGGCCACGTACTGCTGGGCGATCCGGTCCAGATCCGGCGCACCCCGCTGGATCACCAGGGTCTGGGTCACGTCCCCCCGCGGCGAGACCCAGAACTTGACCCGTACCGTGACGGGCTGGACCACGGGGACGGCCGGCACGGGCGGGGCCTCGAGGAGGCGGCGGCTGACCCCCTCCTGCCACTCGATGTCCAAGGGCTCCAGGGGCGCCGGAGGTTCCGGCTGCTCCCGGGCCTCCAGCCGGGCCAGGAGGTTCTCCACCCGGGTCCGGGGTGCCTCCTCGGGGGCGGCCACGGCCGGCACCGAGGAGGGCAGTTGGGGCATCGGCTCCGGAACCGGGGGAAGCGGGGGTGGGGCCACCCAGGGCACCTCGTCGGGCTCGGCCGGGGCCGGGGCCCTTCGGGCCGGTGGCCGGATCGGAGGGGGCGGGGCGATCCGCGGCGGGGCGGCGAGCTCCGGGAACAGCGCCTGCCCCAGGATCCTCTCGGCCTCCGCGGCTTCGAGGGGCTCGGGGGGCGCCTCGGTGTCCGGCGGCGGCTCCGGCGGCTCGGGCCGGAGCGGTTCGGCCGCGGGGCGCAGGAGCTCCACCTCCACCGGGCCGCGGTCCCGCACCGGAATCTGCCACCGGAAACCCGGGGTGAGGACCAGGAGGGCCCCGTGAACGGCCAGGCTCGCGGCCAGCGCGAGGGTCAGGGGGCTCTGCCGGGTCACCGCCTCACCGCTTCGGCCGGGTCGCGATGGCCAGCCGGTGGAGGCCCGCGCTCTTGGCCCGGTCCATGACGTCCACGACGTGCAGGTGGCGGGTGGCCTCGTCGGCCTCGATGATCACCAGGGTGTCGGGGTTGGCCCGGGCCACCTCGGCGAACCGGGCGTCCAGGTCCTCGGGACTCGCCCGCCGGTCGCCCAGGTACAAGGTTCCCTCGGCGTCGATCTTGACCCGGAGGTCCTTCACCTCCTGACGGACCGGCTCGGAGCGGGCCCTGGGCAGGTCGATCCGGATGCCGGGAGACACGACAAAGGTGGTGGAAAGCATGAAAAAGATGAGGAGCAGGAAGACCACGTCCACCAGGGGGGTGATCTCGAGCCCCACGAGCTCCCTTCGCTTTTTGCGAAACTCCATGGCCTAGCCCCCGGCCGCCTTGGCGGCCGAGACCGGTCGGCGGTCGGGCCGCTTCACGAGATCCACGAAATGGATCGCGTGCTGCTCGAGCTCGAGCACGATCCGGTCCACCTTGCCCAGGAAATACCGGTACGCCACGAAGGCCGGGATGGCCACGGTGAGGCCCGCCGCGGTGGTGATAAGGGCCTCGCTGATGCCCCCGGCAAGGCTCGCCGGGTTCCCCACCCCCTCGACGCTGATCACGGTGAAGGCCTTGATCATGCCGCTCACTGTGCCCAGGAGCCCCAAAAGGGGGGCCACGTTGGCCACCGTGCCGAGCACGCCGACGTAGCGCTCGAGGTGGGCGGCCTCCCGCCGGCCGACCTCCTGGACCGCCTCTTTCACGACCTCCCGCTCAAGGCCGGCGTTCTTGAGGGCGGCCGCCAGGATGCGGGCCAGGGGGCTGCGGCTCCGGCGGCAGACCGCCAGGGCCTCTTCCACCTGTCCCCGCCGGTAGAGGTCCTCGACCCGCCGCAGCAGATCCCGGGGAATGTTCCGGCCGGCCCGGAGCATCCAGGCCCGCTCCAGGAACACGGCGAGCCCGATCACCGAGCACGCCGCGATCGGGATCATGAGGATGCCGCCTTTCATCAGGTATTCGTACATCGATCTCCTCCGAAGGAAGATCAGGGGTGGGCGGAGGATGATGAAACGCCGGGGCGCTGGAAACCTGGAAGACCCAAAACCTCTCGGGATTCCATCTCTCTAGCCGCCGGACCCCACCGGTGGTGGGGATGGGGGCTCGTGGGGAGCCGGGTGCCGGAAAAGGGGCAGGCCGCCCGGCCATGCCTTCACCGGTCCTGCCTTGGTGCCCCCGTTCCCCCTTCCGGGAGCTCGCCTCGGATCGGGGTCCTGTTACGGCCCCTCGCCCTCGGAGGCGGCTTCGATCCGGGCGCGGAGGTTTTGGGCCCGTTCGGCCTCGCCCTTCGCCTCCAGGAGGGCGGCCGCCCGGCCCAGGGCCTCCCGGACCAGGGGGTCCTCGTCGGGATACAGGTACCCGATTCGGAGGAACGTTTCCAGGGCGTCGTCGGGCCGGCCGGCCGCCTCCAGGGCGCGCCCGGCCCAGAGGAGGGCCCGCAGGCCGTCGGGGCTCTTGCCGAGATCCGCGGCGCGTTGGAGCACGGCGGCCGCCTCGTCGGGCCGCCCGGACAGGAGGAGCACCCTCCCCCGGTCGGCCTCCACGGCCTGGCAGAGGTCGGGCCGGTCGGCGGGGCAGGCCTCGGCCGCGGCACCCAGGTCCGCGAGCGCCTGGTCCCACTCCAGGAGCGCCGCCCGGGCCCGGGCGGCGGCCCGGAGGGCCTCGACGCGCTCCGGCCCCTCGGAGCGTTGGGCCACCCGTTCCCACAACGCGGCCGCCCGGGCGTCCCGGCCTTCCATCTCGGCAAGCCGCGCCAGGTCCCGGAGGGCCGCGAGCCCGACGAGATCGTCCCGCAAGGCCAGGTCCTCGAGGATCCGGGCCGCCCCCTCCCGGTCTCCCCCGGCGAGCCGCTGACGGGCCGCCTCGAGCCGGGCCTCGGCGGCCCGGGCCGTCTCGCCGGCCGCCCGGGCCGCCCGCTCGTAGGCCCGGGCCGCCTCGGCGGGCCGGCCCTCCGTTTCCCACAGGCGGGCCAGGGCCAGGGCCAGGTCCACGCCCCGGGGATCGGCCGGGTAGTCCCGGAGGAACGCCTCCACCGCCGACGAGAGCTCCTCGGCGCGCCCGAGCCGCACCAGGCACAGGGCCTCCCCGAACCGGGCCTCGGGCCCGTCCGGCAGGGCCCGGTAGGCCGCCCGGGCCTCCTCGAACCGCTCCAGGTTGTAGAGGCAGTCGGCCACCTTGAGCCGGGCCTCGGCGCCCACGGGGTCGGGCTCGGCCTGGAGCTGGCGGAACGCCTCCAGGGCCTTTGCGAACCGGCCGGCCCGGTACCACACCCATGCCAGGGTCCGCCGGGCCTCCACCGCGAACGGCCCCCGGGAATCCTCGGCCACGAGCGCCGACAGGATCTGCTCGGCCCTTCGGTCGTCGCCCGAGCGGGCGAGCATCCAGCCCCGGAAAAACCGGGCCGCCGACCGGTAGTAGGGATCGGCCGCGGTGGCCTCGAGCCGGTCCAGGGCCGAGAGGGCGGCCGGCAGGTCGCGGCGGTTGTACAGGGCCCGGGCCCGGGCCAGGAGCGCTTCGTCCCGGTTCGGGTCCTCGGGGAACCGGGCCAGGAACGCCGCGAACCGGCGTGCGGCCTCGTCCCAGCGGCGCTGGTCGAAGGCGATCCAGGCCTCGCCGTACCGGGCCAGGGGCTCGGCGGCGCTCCCCTCCGGCACGGCCGCGAACGCCTCGGCCGCGCCCTCGAGGTCGCCGAGGCGGTAGAGGGCCTCCCCCAGCCAGGCCCGCAGCCAGTCCCGCCGCTCGTAGGTGGGGTGGGCGGCGAGGGCCCTCCGGAGCACGGTCGCCGCCTCGTCGGCCCGGCCGGCGAGGAGAAGGCAAAGCCCCTCCCGGTGCCGGGCGGGGGCGGCCAGGGCGGACGCGTCCGGCACCCGCCGGAACTCCACCGCGGCGTCCCCGAACCGGCCGAGGGCGTACAGGGCCTCCCCGGCCAGGTACCGGGCCACGGGCACGTCCCGATCGGCCACGGGGCGGAGGACCGCGAGGGCCTCCTCGGCCCGGGCCGCCTCGAGGAGCGCCCGGCCCAGGGCCACCCGGGCGCGGTGATTCCACTCCCCTTCGGGCACCTCGGCCAGGGCCCTGGCCGCCGCTTCCAGGTCCCCCCGCTGGATCGAGGCCCTCACCAGCCCGTACCGGGCGGCGGCCTTGAGGTCCGGGTCCCCTGCCGCTTGGGCCACGGCCCGAAGCTGTTCGGCGGCTTCGGGGGCCTTGCCGCGGTCGAGGAGGATCCAGGCCAGAAGGAGGCGGGCGGTGTCCCTGCCCGGGTGATCCGGGTAGCGCAGAAGGAACCCGTAGAGCGCGTCTTCGGCCCCCTGGGAATCCCCGGCCCGGAACCGGGCGACACCCAGGCCGAGGGAGGCGTGGGGCGCCACCCCGGCGCTCTCGGGCTCGAGGGCCCGGGCGAAGGCCTCGGCCGCCTCCGCAAACCGCGAGGCCTCGAGCCGCGCCTGGCCGATGCGGTACCACGCCACGGCCCGAAACGCCGGGGCATCGGCCTCGGCGATCTCCTGCCACAGAGAGAGGGCCTCGTCGGCCCGGCCGAGCCGATCGAGGCACCAGGCCTGCCGGACCCGGGCCTGCCAGAGCCGCTCACCCCGGACCAGGGCGTAAAACCCCGCGGCTTCATCCAGTTTTCCCTGGGATCGGCGGATCTCCCCCAGCCAGAAGGCCGCGTCGTCCCCTTCCGGGGTGTCGGGAAACCGATGCCGGAGTTCCAGGAAAAACCGTTCGGCCTCGGCGCGGTTTCCCCGGCTCAGGCGGTCGAGGGCGGTTTTATGGGTGCCCTCGGCCCCTTTGGCGGCCCGGGCGAGCGCCGAAGTCAGGGCCCCCCGGTAGGCGCAGCCGGGCGACCGGATCTCGGGGGACGGTGGCGCCACCGGGGTCGGAAGCTCGGGGGTTGGGACCGGCGGGAGGCTGACCGGAACCGGGATCGTGCCCGGTTCCAAAGGCAAAACGCCACGGCGCGACGCCTCGAGCCGAAGGGGGTCGCGGGCCCGAACCACCACCTCGGGCACGCTCAGTTCCCCGGGGCCTGTCTCCAGGCCGAGGCTGAGGGAGGCGAGCCAAAGCGCAGCGGCCGCGCCGGCTAGGGTTCGGATCCAGGCGGTGGCGGGCCGCAAGGGGGATCTACTCGGCCGGGCCCCGGACCCGGGTGAGGTACTCGACGATGATGTCGGCGTCCTCCGGGGAGATCATGCCCGAGGCGTACCGGGCCATCCGGGACACGGTCTTTTCCCAGCCGGCCCGGTCCTTGTTCTTCTTCAGGGGGCGGTCCAGGGAGTGGCAGGCCGAACATTTCTGCTCGAAGAGAGCCTTGGCCGCTTCGAGGTCGAACTCCTGGGCGACGGCGGGGCCGGCGACGAGGGCCGAGACGAGGGCGAGGCAGGTGAGCCAGCGGCGCATGGGGGTCCTCCTGTGCGGGAAAGGGGCAAAACGCACCCGAAGGCTCTCAGTATACCACCGGGCACCGGGGGCTCAAACCGCGCCGCGGACCTCCTCCTGCACCCGGGCCAGGAACTCGGCGACGTGGTGGGTGTAGAGGTCGTACTCCACCAGGAACGCATCGTGGCCGTAGTCGCTCTCGACCCGGATGTGCTCGACCCGCTTGCCCTGCCGCCGGAGGATTTCCTCCATGATGTCGGTATCGAGCGGGGGGTAGAGCCAGTCGCCGGTGAACGTGATGAACCGCACGGCGCAGCGCACCTGGGCCAGGGCGCCCTCCATGCCGTTGGGGAACCCGTCGCCCAGGTCGAAGAGATCGAGGGCCTTGGTGAGGTACAGGTAGCTGTTGGCGTCGAAGCGTTCGGCGAACTTGTACCCGTTGTAGTGGAGGTAGCGCTCCACGTCGTACTGGGCCGAAAAGGCGTAGATGCCCTCGCGGCCCGAGATGCGCCGCCCGAACTTCTGGCGCATGGACGCGTCGCTCAGAAACGTGATGTGGCCGATCATCCGGGCCACAGCAAGCCCGTCGCGGGGGGGTTCGTGGCCGTAGTAGTCGCCGCCCCGCCAGTTGGGGTCGCTCATGATGGCCCGCCGGCCGATCTTGTTGAACCCGATGCTCAGGGGGGAGGAGGCCCCGGTCGTGGAGATCGGCACGATGGACCGGACCCGGTGGGGATAGCGCACGGCCCACTCCAGGGCCTGCATGCCGCCCATGGAACCGCCGATCACGCAGAGGACCTCCGGGATGCCCAGGTGATCCAGGAGGAGCGCCTGGACCCGCACCATGTCCCGCACCGTGACCACCGGAAACGCCATGCCGAACGGCCTTCCGGTGCGGGGATTGATGCTGGCGGGGCCGGTGGTGCCCCGGCAGCTCCCCAACACGTTGGAGCACAGGACGAAATACCGGTCGGTGTCGATGGGCCTCCCCGGGCCGATCATGGGGTCCCACCACCCGGGCTTGGGATCGTGGGGGGTGTGGTAGCCGGCGGCGTGGGCGTCCCCGGACAGGGCGTGGCACACCAGAACCACGTTGTCCTTCCGGGGCGAGAGCGTCCCGTAGGTCTCGTAGACCACCTCGATGGGACCGAGGATCCGGCCGCTCTGCAGGTAGAGCTCGTCGGGGGGGGAGCACAGGACGGCCTTCTGGGGCGACACGAGGCCCACCCCGGCCGTAGGGGACGGCTTGGTCAACCGGGTTCCTCCTCTCCTCACCGTGGGGGCGGAACGCGGCCGGAGGGGAGGGGCGCACCGGGCCGCGAGTCCGAAACACTCTTATCTGTCCAGGATGGAGCACCGGACCCCGTGCGGGGTTGGTTGCTGTGGCTTCCCAGGGCCTGGTCCCTCCGCCACTCTCGATAAGAAGTCGCCGGCCTCGCGGCGCGGGGTCCGGGGATTGCCGGACCCCAAAAATAGAAGAACAGGGGTAGAGCGATTGCTCGCTGCTAACTCCCTGCTCTTCCGGGGGGGCTCTATGTCACCGGCGGCGCCGGTTGCTGTCGTGGTTACGGGTGCCTTTATACGGATCCCGGAGGCGGGTGTCAACCCTCCGGAGAAATTTTTTTTGTGGCCCCGGCGGAGCCCGCGCAGCGGGGGCACAGGCCGTAGAGCTCGAGGCGGTGGTAGCGCACGGTGAACCCGCGCTCCTCGGCCACCTGGCGCTGGAGCCGCTCTATGGTGGGGTGCTCGAACTCCTCGATGTGGCCGCACTGGAGGCACACCAGGTGGTCGTGGTGGTCGACCCCGATGGCCGGCTCGTAGCGCACGCGGCCCTCGTGGAACCGCCGCTCCTTGGCGATGCCCGCCTTGGCGAAGAGCGCGAGCGCCCGGTACACGGTGGAGTGGCTGATCGAGGCGTTCTGGCGCCGCAGGCGGTCGTAGAGTTCGTCCACGCTCACGTGGGCGTCCTCGGCCAGGAACGCCTCGAGGATGGACTGCCGCTGGCGGGTGGGCCGCAGGCCCTCTTCGCGCAGGTAGGCCCGAAGTTTCTGCTGGGCGGCCTCGAGGCGTTCCTGGAGGGTGGCGCTACCCATGGCGGTCCCCCAAAAGGGCGGCGAGGCGGCCTCCCAGGGAGGCGGCCTCGGCAAGGGCTTCGGGGTGGTCGAGGATTTCTCGTTTCCCGTCCACCCCGGGCACCGTGAGGTGGGCCCAGGGTTCGGCCTCGATGGCGTCGCAGGCGTAGCGGAAGGTGAGGAGCGCCCCCTCGAAGAGGCGCTTGCCGCGGGTCGCCCCCACCGAGAAGAACACGGCCGGCTTGGGCCCGCCGGCCACCCGGTTCACGGGCCGCTTCTGGAGGTACCGGAGGCTCCAGAGGGCCTGGCACCGGTCGATGAAGGCCTTTGCAAGCGCGCTCACCCCGTAGAACATGATCGGGGAAGCCAGGGCGATCGCCCCGGCGTCGCGGATCCGGTCGTAGAGGGGCGTCATGTCGTCCTGGAGGGCGCAGCCGCCGGTGCGGCAGGCATAGATCTCCCGGCAGGGGTGAATCGTAAGGTCCCGCAGGACCACCCGTTCCACCGGCCACCCGCCGGCCGTCACCGCCTGGGCGAACCGATCCAGCAGGAGATCGGTGTTCCCGCCGGCCCGGGGGCTCCCGTACACGCACAACACGGGCGGTCTCTCGATTGACACCCCGTTCCCCCGACGACTAGAATCCATGTGCGAATTTTCTCGATCTTCCGACCCGAAGGAGAGGCCCATGAGCACCCCCGAATCCGCCGTGCTTGCCCTGGCCGACGCGGTGAAGTTCGAGTCGGACGGCCGCGATTTCTACCTCCAGGCCGCCGAGCGCGTCGGGAACCCGTTGGCCAAGGCCGTGTTCCAGGCCCTGGCCGAGGACGAACTCGACCATATCCGCAGAGTACGGGAGATTTACGAGGAACTCAAGTCGAAGCCGGGGTGGCCCGACACCGCGGCCATGGTGGCGCGGGCCTCCGGGGTGGAGGACGCCTTCGCGCGGGCGGCCCGGGAGCTGGACCGGCAGGTTGCGCCGGACGCCGACGCGGTGGAAGCCCTGGAGAAGGCAGCCGAGATGGAGCGCAAGGGGCTCGACTTCTACCGGAACCGCCTGGCCCAGGCCTCGTGCGACGCCGAGGCCGAGTTTTACCGGCGCCTGGTGGCCGAGGAGGAGGTGCATCTTCGCACCATCGAGCGGGCCCTCGGCGACCTGCGGCCCTAGCCGGGAACCGTGGCGAATCAGGGCAACTCGACGCGGCTCACGGGCCCGGGTCCCTCGGTGGATCCGGGCCTCGTTCGTCTGGAGGACGGGCTTTGGGTCACCTCGGGACGGGCCGCGGTGGTGGAGGGGCCCGACCACCTGGCGCTCGTGGATCCCGGGGATGAACCCTGGGAGGCGATCGAGCGCGACCTCCGCCGGGTGGAGGCGGAGACCGGGAAGCCCCTCCGGTGGGCCCTGATCACCCACGCCCACCCCGACCACGTGGCGAATCTCCCCCTCCTCTTGCAGGATCGGTCGGGGGTGCGGGTCGTGGCCCACGAGACGAGCCCGCTCTCGGCCGACGTCCGGGTGGCCGGGGAGCGGAGGCTCCCCGGGGTGGGCCCCGGCGTCCTGGCCATCCCCACGCCGGGCCATTCCGACCGGGGGGATGATCTTTCGTTTTTCGTGCCGCCCCACACCCTGTTCTCGGGGGATCTGGTCCAGCCCAAGGGCGAGACCTGGGAGAAGGCGTTCTACCCGAGCCCGTACCCCTACTTTCGGGACGGGGACGCGTACCTGCGGAGCCTGGGGCGGCTGGAGCGCCTCCCGGTGGAACTCCTCGTCACCGGACACCGGGAGATCCGCCGGGGGGCGGCCGCCCGGGCATGGATGCGCCTGACCCGGCGGGCCATCGAGCGCCTGCGGGAGGAGGCCCTGGCCTGGACGGGCGACGAAGACCCCCTCGTGGCGGGCCAGCACGTGTTCCGGCGCCTGTGTCGCGAGCGGGGCATCCCCGAGGAGGCGGTCGAGGCGCGGCTAAGCCGGACCAACGGGCCGAGCGCCTTCGAGCGGTTCGATCTGCCCGGGTTCCTGTGGGCCTGGGAAATCAGGAACCGGATTTCAGAAGACAGTCGTCGGTGAGGCGCTTCGCCCCCGGACGACCTTCTCGCTTTCGGCCCCAGGGTGGATCGCCACCGCCTGGACCGAGGGACCGGAGACCGTGCCAGGGGCCAGAAGACAGACGACAGAGGACAGGGGTGCTCTGGCCTCTGACCTCTGAATTCTGATCCTTGGTACGGCAGCCGCTCCCACGGGTCGGCCGACGCGATGACGCCGGAATCCGGAAAGTTCTCAGCCGCCTAGCTGCCGAGCAGCCCAGCCGCCTAGCCGAAGTTACGTGGAAGCTCCGTAGGCCGCGGGCCGCGGCCTGTTTGCAAAAACAATGACTTCCGCCTCGGCCATACGGTGCGCCGGGGCCGTCTGGACCGGGGGACCGGAGACCGCCGACCGGCGACCGTGGACCGAAGTTCCTCCGAACGCCGTCTCCCTTTGACCGAGAAACGGCCCCGCCGTATCCTGGCCCCGCCATGAGATTTCCTCGCCTGTTGTCCTGGTTGTCAGCGCTCGTGTTTGCAGCGGCCCTTCAGGGGTGCACCGGGCCGGAGGCCCCGGTGGGGCCCCGGGAGAAGACCGACGGCGAGAGCGTGGCGGTGGAGGTGAACGCCCTGGCGCCGGCCTTCGCCGGGAAGACCTTGGGGGGCGGCGAGGTGCGGCTCGCCGACTACGTGGGCAACCACGTGGTGCTCCTGGAGTTCTGGAGCGTGTTTTGCAAATCGTGCCTGGAGGAGATGCCCCACATCGAGGAGCTCCAGCGCCGGTACGGGAGGGACGGGCTCCAGGTCATCAGCGTGAACACCGATGTGTTCTCGGCGGCCCGGATCCAGAAGACCCTGGACCGGGCCGGCCTCCATCCGCCCTACCCGGTGCTCCTGGATGTCCGGCAGGAGGTGGTGAAGGCGTACAACGTGGAGGTGCTGCCGGTCACGGTGATCATCGACCGGTCCGGTTGGATCCGGCTGTACCAGGAGGGGTACCGGCCCGGGGATGAGTCCCGGTTCGAGAGCGTGGTACGGCGGTATCTGGGGAAGGGGGAGGCCGGGGACGTGACGCTCGCGCCCCGGGGCGGGGTGACGGCGTTCGCGCCGGCGGGGGGGGAGCTGGTGGCCGTGGGGAGTCGGGTGCCGGAGCTTCGGGGCAACGCCCTCGGGGGGCAGGAGGTGCGGGTGGGCCGGGGCGACCCCCAGCTCCTCTTCTTTTGGAGCCTGTACTGCCGGCCGTGCCGGGCCGAGTTCGGCCCGGCGGCGGCCCTGGCCCGGCGGTACCGGGACCGGGGTCTTCGGGTTTGGGCGGTGAACGTGGACAACCCCGCCTTGGAGCCCCGGATTCGCCGCTTCCTCGAGGGCAGGGAGGGGCCTCCCTGCCTGGTGGACTGGGGGGGGCGGGGCATCGCCCGGGCCCTCGGGGTGCGGGCGACCCCGAGCGTGGTGGTCCTGGACGCCGAAGGGCGGGTGGTGCACGCGGCCGAGGGCCGGGTGGTGTGGGAACATCTCGAGGCGGCCGTGGAGGGCGTGCTGGCGTCGGGGAAGCGTTGACACGGGGCGCGGACGTGGTATTTATGGAGCGTTTCGGTTGGAAAATGCCGCCGCCCCTCGGGGCGGGGCGGACGAGGAGACGAGAAGGGCCATGTGGGACTACACGGACAAGGTCAAGGACCATTTTCTGAACCCCCGAAACGTGGGGAAGATGGAGAACCCCGACGCCGTCGGGGAGGTGGGGAGTCTGGCCTGCGGCGACGCGCTGCGGCTCTACCTCAAGATCGAAAACGACCGCATCGTGGATGCCAAGTTCCAGACGTTCGGTTGCGGAAGCGCCATCGCGTCGGCCTCGGCCCTGACCGAGATGATCAAGGGCAAAACCCTGGACGAGGCGCTCAAGATCACGAACAAGGACATCGCCGACTACCTGGGCGGCCTGCCCAAGGAGAAGATGCACTGCTCGGTCATGGGGCGAGAGGCCCTGGAAGCCGCGATCAACAACTACCGGGGCATCGAGACGCCCAAGGCCGAGCTCGAGGGAGAGGTGGTGTGCGAGTGCTTCGGGGTCACCGACAAGCAGATCCGCCGGGCGATCCTGGAGAACGACCTTAAGACCGTCGAGGATGTGACCCATTACACCAAGGCCGGCGGGGGGTGCGAGCGGTGCCTGCCGGACATCGAGCGGATCCTCCGGGAGGTCCGGGGGGAGATCCAGCGGGCCAAGGAGGCCGAGCAACGGCCCAAGCGGCTCACCAACCTCCAGCGCATCCAGCTCATTCAGAAGGTGATCGACGAGGAGATCCGGCCGGGGCTCCAGGCCGACGGGGGCGATGTGGAACTGGTGGATGTGGACGGGACCACGGTGTACGTGCGGTTCCGGGGGATGTGCGTGAACTGTCCGTCGAGCCAGGTGACCCTGCACGACGGCATCGAGGCGCGGCTTCGGGAGATGGTGGACCCCGAGATCCGGGTGGTGGAGGCCTAGGCGATGCGGACGATCTATTTCGACAACAACGCGACGACCCGGGTGGACCCGGCGGTGTTCGAGGAAATGGCCCCCTATTTCTGCGAACTCTACGGGAACCCCTCGAGCATGCACACCTTCGGGGGCCAGGTGGGTAAGAAGATCGCGGAGGCCCGGGAGCGGGTGGCCGCTCTGCTCGGCGCCGACCCCTCCGAGATCGTGTTCACGAGTTGCGGCACCGAGGGCGACAACACCGCGATCCGCTCGGCGCTGGAAGCCCTGCCGGAGAAACGCCACGTGGTCACGACCCGGGTCGAGCACCCGGCCGTGTTGAACCTGGTGAACCACCTCGTCAAGAAGGGCTACCACGTGACGCTTCTGGGGGTGGACGAGCAGGGCATGATCGACCTCGCCGAGCTGGAGGACAGCCTCCGGGACGACACGGCCATCGTGTCGATCATGTGGGCGAACAACGAAACCGGCACCGTCTTCCCGATCGAACGGGCCGCCGAGATCGTGAAGAGCCGGGGGATTTTGTTCCACACCGACGCGGTCCAGGCCGTGGGGAAGATTCCCATCGATCTAGGGAAGTTGCCGGTGGACTTCCTGGTGCTTTCGGGCCACAAGCTCCACGCCCCCAAGGGGGTGGGGGCCCTCTATGTGCGGAAGGGGACCCCCTACCGGCCGTTCCTGATCGGGGGGCATCAGGAGCGGGGCCGGAGGGGCGGCACCGAGAACGTGCCGGGAATCATCGGGCTCGGGAAGGCCTGCGAGCTGGCCCGGGAGCACATGGACGAGGAGAACACCCGGGTCCGGGCGTTGCGGGACCGGCTGGAGAGGGGGCTCCTGGCCGCGATCCCGGACACCCGGCTCAACGGGCACCCCACCGAGCGGCTTCCCAACACCGTGAACCTCTCGTTCAAGTTCGTGGAGGGGGAGGCGATCCTGCTCCTCCTGGACCAAATCGGGGTGTGCGCGAGCTCCGGCTCGGCCTGCACCTCGGGGAGCCTCGAGCCCTCCCACGTGCTGCGGGCCATGGGGGTTCCGTTCACCTACGCCCACGGGTCGGTCCGGTTCAGCCTGAGCCGGTTCAACACCGAGGACGAGGTGGATTTCGTGGTGGCGGAGCTGCCCAAGATCATCGAGCGGCTCCGGTCGATCTCCCCGTTCACGGAGGACCACGAACCCCCGGCGTGCACCTGCTAGGCGGCCGGGTAGGGGAGCCGCGGGGTGCGAACCGGGGGAGCAGCGGGCCTGGGGGAGTTGGAGCGGCGTCTGGAGGCGCTGGAGCGGGAGTACGACCTGTTTCTGGCTGGGACCCGCCGGGCCGAGCCCGAGCGGGAGCGACGGGAGTTGGAGCGGGCGCTCCTCAAGGTGGTGGGGTCCCCGCTTCTTTCGACGGCCGAACGGTTTCGGGCGAAGACCCTGGCCCACCGGTTTCGGGCCCTGGAGTCCCGGGTGCGGACCCTCCTGGAGCGGAAGGAAGGGAAGGGCCGGCCCCGGGCCCCGGAGGGGGCTAACTCCGGGGGCGCAGAGATCCTGGTGGACGCGGCCCTGCTGGCGGATCCCGGGGCGCTCGACCGGTATGTGGGGCGGTTGCACGCCGAGTTGGGTCGGTTGGGGGGGGGCGGCGCCCCCGTGTCGCGGGAGGAGCTCCGGGAGAGGATCCGCAGGGCGGCGGCGGAGCACCTGGGACGGGAGGGGGTCAAGGGGATCCGGTTCCGGCTCGAGGTGGACGGGGGCCGGCCGAAGATCCGGGGGGATCTGGTGGTGGAGCGCAGGCCGGCCGGGGACGGCGGGGGCTCAGGCGCGTAGGTGCCGCAGGAGGGCCACCAGGGGGTCGTGGCGGACCCGGGTGCCCCGGTCGACGGCCAGGGCGATCTCGTCGGCGCGGAGGTCCGCGGGGAACACGGCCGCGGTGATGTCGGCGTCGAGGAGGAGCGCCCCTTCCAGCCGAGCCTCGGCCAGGTAGGCGTTGTAGAGGTTGGCCCGGGAGAGGTTCGCGCCCTCGAGATCGGCGGCTTCCAGGTTGGCGAACCGTAGGGAGGCCCCCTCCAGGTCGGCCGCGGCGAGGTGGGCGCGGGCCAGCTTGGCCCGGTCGAGGCGGACGCCCCGGAGATCGACGCCCTCCAGGCGGGCGGCGGTGAGGTCGGCGCCCGAGAGGTCGACGATCTGCTGGCGCCGCTGGGCGACCTGGTTGAAGGTGTCCACGTCGCCCCGCTGGAGCAGCGTGAGAAGTTCGTCCCGAAGTTCCACGCCAAAACCTCCCTGGGGGTGGTGGGAAAGGGAAAAAAGGGGCGCCCCGTCGGGGGCGCCCCTTTTCGGTGGGTCGGGTTGGGTTCAGCGCAGGTGGCGGCTGGCCACCTGGATCCGGTTCATGGCCCGCTCCAGCTTGGCCTCCACCTCGGCGTACTCCCGGGACTCCCGGCTGATCTGCTGGAGTTGGGCCTCGGCCTCGGCCTTCTCGCGCTCGGCCTCCCGCAGGTCGATCTCCGTGGGGAACTCGGCCTCCTCGGCGAGCACGGTGACCTTGTCATGCTTGACCTCGGCAAAGCCCCGGCGGAGGGCGAGGAAGTGTTCCTCTCCGCCGATCCGGTACATGAGTTCCCCGACGCCCAGGGCCGTCAGAAACGGGGTGTGGCCGGGGAGCACGCCGAACTCGCCCTCCATGCCGGGGGCCGTGACCTCGTCCACATCCTCGCTGACCAGCAGGCGCTCGGGCGTGACGACTTCCAGCCGGAACCGCTCGGTTGCCATGGGGTCCTCCCGGGGTTAGGCGGCTTCCGATTCGAGGATCCGCTTGCCCTTCTCCATGGCCTCCTCGATGGTGCCCACCATGTAGAAGGCCTGCTCCGGAAGGTCGTCGTGCTTTCCGTCGACGATCTCCTTGAAGCCCCGGATCGTGTCGGCCAGCTTGACGTACTTGCCGGGGGTGCCGGTGAAGGCCTCGGCCACGTGGAAGGGCTGCGAGAGGAACCGCTGGATCTTCCGGGCCCGGGCCACGATGAGCTTGTCCTCCTCGGAGAGCTCGTCCATGCCGAGGATCGCGATGATGTCCTGGAGATCCTTGTACCGCTGGAGGATCTGCTGGACCTGTCGGGCCACGGCGTAGTGCTCTTCGCCCACCACCCGGGGGTCCAGGATCCGGCTCGTGGAGTCGAGGGGGTCCACGGCCGGGTAGATGCCGAGCTCGGCGATCTGGCGCGAGAGCACCGTGGTCGCGTCGAGGTGGGCGAAGGTGGTGGCCGGGGCCGGGTCGGTCAGGTCGTCGGCCGGCACGTAGATGGCCTGCACGGAGGTGATGGAGCCCTTGGAGGTCGTGGTGATGCGCTCCTGGAGCTCGCCCATCTCGGTGGCGAGTGTCGGCTGGTAGCCCACGGCCGAGGGGATCCGGCCCAGGAGCGCCGATACCTCGGACCCGGCCTGGGTGAACCGGAAGATGTTGTCGATGAAGAGGAGCACGTCCTGCCCCTCGACGTCCCGGAAGTACTCGGCCACGGTTAGCGCCGTGAGGGCCACCCGGGCGCGGGCCCCCGGCGGCTCGTTCATCTGGCCGTAGATGAGGGCGGCCTTGTCGATAACGCCCGACTCCCTCATCTCGAGCCACAGGTCGTTGCCCTCGCGGGTGCGCTCGCCCACGCCGCCGAACACGGAGAACCCGCCGTGCTGTTTGGCGACGTTGTTGATGAGCTCCATGATGAGCACGGTCTTGCCCACGCCGGCCCCGCCGAACAGACCGATCTTTCCACCCCGGAGGTAGGGGGCGAGAAGGTCCACGACCTTGATGCCGGTCTCGAGGACCTGCATCTCGGTGCTCATCTCGGTGAACGGGGGGGCCGGCTTGTGGATGGGGCTGCGCATCTTGGCCTCGACGGGCCCGCCCTCGTCCACGGGCTCACCCACGACGTTCAAGATGCGCCCCAGGACCTCGCGACCCACCGGCACCGAGATCATCTCGCCCGTGTTCAGCACGGGCTGGCCTCGGACCAGCCCCTCGGTGGAGTCCATGGCGATGCACCGGACGGTGTGCTCGCCGAGGTGCTGGGCCACCTCGACCACGAGGTTCCACTCCCGGTCGTCGATGGAGGGGTTGGTGATCTTGAGGGCGGTGTAGATCTCGGGCAGTTCCCCCTCGAAGGCCACGTCCACGACGGGCCCGATGACCTGGCTGATTTTTCCGTATTCGTTGCTCATGGGCTACAGGCCTCCTTCGGTGAGCCGCCGGCCTAACGCATGGCCTCGACGCCGTTGACGATGTCCATCAGTTCGGTGGTGATCGCCTCCTGCCGCGCCCGGTTGTACTGGAGGGTCAGGCGGTCGATCATCTCGCTGGCGTTGTTGGTGGCGGAGTCCATGGCCGTCATCCGGGCGCCGTGCTCGCTCGCGGTGCTCTCGAGGAGCGCCCGGAACAGCCGGACCTCCACGTAGCGCGGAAGCACCCAGTTGAGCATGTACTCCTCGCTGGGTTCGTAGATGTACTCGGTGGTCGAGGTCTCGGGATCCACCGGCATGGGCTCCACCGGGAGCAGGCGGTCGAACACCACCCGCTGGGAGAGGGCGGACCGGAACTCGTTGTACACCATATAGACAAGGTCGATCTCCCGGTTGGTGTACCGCTCGATCACCTCCCGGGCGATCCCCTGGGCGTCGGCGTAACCGGCTTTACCGAAAAGTTCGGTCTTCTGACCGATGATCTCGGCGTTCCTGCGGCGAAAGTAGTCCACGGCCTTCTTGCCCACGAGGTACAGGGGCACGGCCTCGTACTCGGGGCCCTTCTCCCGGAGAAACCGCTCGGTCGACCGGAGGATGCTGGCGTTGAACGAGCCGCACAGGCCCCGGTCGCTGGTGAACACGACGAGGCACACCTTGCGGGGGTCCCGCCGCTCCAGGAGCGGGTGGGCCTCCTCCTCGGTGCGCAGGGCCAGGCTCGACAGGACCTCCAGCATCTTGTCGGAGTAAGGGCGGTTTTGAAGGATGGCCTCCTCGGCCCGCCGGAACTTGGCGGCCGAGACCATCTTCATGGCCTTGGTGATCTGCTGGGTGCTCCGGACGCTGGCGATCCGGTTCCGGATGTCCTTCAGGTTGGCCATCGGCGCATGCTCCCCGGGATCACTCAGCCACGAAAACCTTGTCGAACTCGGCCAGGGCCTCGTCGATCTTTTTCTTGAGCTCGTCGTCCAGGGCCTTCTTGGTCCGGAGCTCCTCGAGCACGTCGGGCCGCTTGGTGTCGAAGAAGGAGTAGAGCTGCTCCTCGTAGCGCCGCAACTGGCCAACCTCGTACTTGTCGACCCAGCCGTTGGTGGCCGCGTAGATGATGAGCACCTGCTTTTCCACCGGGAGCGGCGAGTACTGGTCCTGCTTGAGGATTTCCACGAGACGGGCGCCCCGGGCGAGCTGGCGCTGGGTGGCCTTGTCGAGGTCGGAGCCGAACTGGGCGAAGGCCTCGAGCTCCCGGTACTGGGCGAGGTCGAGCCGCAGGGACCCGGCCACGCTCTTCATGGCCTTGATCTGGGCCGATCCGCCCACGCGAGACACCGAGAGGCCCACGTTGATGGCGGGCCGCACGCCCGAGTAGAAGAGGTCGCTCTCCAGGTAGATCTGGCCGTCGGTGATCGAGATCACGTTGGTGGGGATGTAGGCCGAGACGTCGCCGGCCTGGGTCTCGATGATGGGAAGCGCGGTGAGGCTCCCGCCGCCCTTCTCGTCGGAGAGCTTGGCGGCCCGCTCCAGGAGGCGGGAGTGCAGGTAGAACACGTCGCCGGGATAGGCCTCACGGCCCGGGGGCCGGCGCAGAAGGAGCGAGAGCTGCCGGTACGCGACGGCCTGCTTGGAGAGGTCGTCGTAGATGATGACCGCGTGCTTGCCGTTGTCGCGGAAGTACTCGCCCATGGCGCACCCGGCGAAGGGGGCGATGTACTGGAGGGGCGCGGGCTCCGACGCCGTGGCCGACACCACGATGGTGTAGTCCATGGCGTTGTGCTCCTTGAGCCGGGCCACCACCTGGGCCACCGTGGAGCGCTTCTGGCCGACGGCGACGTAGATGCAGATCACGTCCGTGTCGCGTTGGTTGATGATGGTGTCGATCGCCACCGCGGTCTTGCCGGTCTGGCGGTCGCCGATGATGAGCTCCCGCTGGCCGCGGCCGATGGGCACCATGGAGTCGATGGCCTTCAGCCCGGTCTGCAGCGGCTCCTTCACCGGCTGCCGGAGCACGATGCCGGGGGCCTTCACGTCGATGACGCGGGTCTCCGAGGTCTCGATCTCGCCCAGGCCGTCGATGGGGTTGCCCAGGGGGTCCACGACCCGGCCGAGAAGCCCCTCGCCGACGGGCACCGACACGATCCGGCCGGTGCGCTTGACGATGTCGCCCTCCTTGATGTGGATGTCCTCGCCGAAGATGGCGACGCCGACGTTGTCCTCCTCGAGGTTCAGGGCCATGCCCATGATGCCGCCGGGGAACTCCACGAGCTCACCGGCCATGCACTTCTCAAGGCCGTGGATGCGGGCGATGCCGTCTCCCACGGTCAGGACGACGCCGGTCTCGGCCACGTCGACGTCGGCCTGGAAGTTCTGGATCTTGGTCTTGATGATCTGGCTGATCTCTTCGGCGCGGATCTGCATGGCTCTATCACCCCTTTAGGAAGCTATCGCGCAGCCGCTGGAGCTGGGTGCGCAGGCTGGCATCGAACACGAGGTTGCCGACCCGGGCAACGACCCCGCCGAGAATCTCGGGGTCCTGGCGGGCGGAGAGCTGGACCTCTTTCTCCAGGCGCTTGGCAAGCGCCGTGCGGATCGCCTCGACCTCGTCGGGCTCGAGGGGCAGGGCGGTGAGCACCTCGCCCCGGACCCGGCCGGCGGCCTCGTCGGCCAGCGCCTCGTAGGCCTCCAGGATGTCGGAGAGCACGGGGAGCTTGCGGGCCTCCAGGAGCACCCGGAGAAAGTTGGCGACGAGGTCGGAAGGGCCGAGCCGCTCCAGGAGGGCAGCCAGCACCTCGGCCTTGACCCGCCGGGGCAGCACCGGGGTCAGCAGGGTGGCCCGGAGTTCGGGGTTCGTCGACAGGAGCTCGTAGATCTCCCGGAGCTCCCGGCCGACCTCCTCGGCGCGGCCGGCGTCGCGCGCCAGCTCGAACAGGGCCTTGGCGTAACGGCGGGCGATGCGTTTGCGGTTCAATGGAGTCCCTCGACGCGTCGAACGGTGAAGTCCACGGCCTTCTTCTGGTCCTCGGGGCCGTAGGCACCCCGGATGATCTCCTCGGCCATCGCCACGGCGAGCTGGGCCGCGTGGGCCCGCAGCTCGTCGCGGGCGCGCTTGACCTCGTTCTGGGCGGAGGCCTCGGCCTGGCGGCGGATGCCCTCGGCGGCCCGCTCGGCCTCGGCGAGGATTCGCTCCTGCTGGCGCTTCCCCTCGGCCTCGAAGTCGGCGCGGAGTTGGGCGATCTCCTGCTCCAGGTTGGCGACCCGGGCCTTGTAGTCCTTGAGCTTGGCCTCGGCCTCGGCCAGCGCCTTGCGGGCCTCCTCGAGAGCCCGGCGGATGTTCTCACGGCGGTCCCGGAGGGCCTGGGGTACGGTCTTCCGGAGGGCAAAGTAGAGGATGGCCACCAGGATGCCGAAGTTCACGAACTTCATGCCCAAGGCGACCCAGGGATTGGGACCCTCGTGGGCGCCCTCGGCGGCGTGCTCGGCGGCCGCGGCGAGGGTGGGTCCGGCGAGGAGGACGAGGGACAGGATGGAGCGGCCGAACCGGCGCATCAGGCGACCCTCCTTTCGAGAAGCCGTTCCGCGAGCTCCCGGGCCAGGGCCCGGGCCTCCGACTCGAGCGCCTTGCGGGCCTCGGCCGCCTCGGCCTGGACCTGGGCGCGGATCTTGGCGAGCTGGGCCTGGGCCTGGGCCTCGGCGTCGGCGAGGAGCTTCTGTCGCTGGGCCTCGGCCTGCTGGATCAGTTGGGTCCGGATGCGGTCGGCGTCGGCCTTGGCGGCCTGAAGCTTGGCCTGGTAGTCGCTCCAGATGGCCTCGGCCTCGGCCTCCAAGCTCTGGGCCTTCTGGCGGCGGCCCTCGGTTCGGGCCTGGCGCTCCTGGAGCACGCGAAGCATCGGCCGGAAGAGGAGCCGGTCCAAGAGGACCATGAGCAAAAGGAAGTTGACGAGCTGGATGACGAGGGTGGCGTTCAGGTTGATCACGGGAACACTCCTCCCAAAGCCCCGGGCGGAAAGCGGCCGCGATGATACACAAAGGCCGCCCGGGAATCAAACACCCGGAGGCGAAAAAGAAACGCCGCGGTCTGGCGAAACCCGCCCCCCGGTGGGGGCGGGTCTCTATACCACGAAGATGAGAAGGAGCGCCACCACCAAAGCGTAGATCCCGGTGGACTCGCTGACGGCCTGGCCCACCAGCATGGTGCGGGTGAGGAGGTTGGCGTGTTCCGGGGCGCGGGCGATGCCTTCGCAGGCCTTGCCGGCGGCGAAGCCTTCCCCGATGCCGGGCCCGATGGCCCCGAATCCCATGGCGATGCCGGCCCCGAGGAGGGCGGCGGCGCGTACAAGATCGGCTCCGGTGATGTCCATGGCGATCCTCCGATGGAAAAAGGGTTATACGACGTAGAGGAGCACGAGGGCCACGACCAGCCCGTACACCGCGGTGGACTGGCTCACGGCCTGGCCGACGAGCATGGTGCGCAGGAGCAGGCCGGCCCGCTCGGGCCGGCGGGCCACCCCGTGGCAGGCGGCCGCCCCGGCGAACCCGGCGCCGATGCCGGGCCCGGTGGCGGCCGCGCCCGCGGAGATCGCGGCGCCCAGGAGGGCCGCGGCGGCCGAGAGGCTGGGGGGGCCCGGCGGGACCCGAAAAAGGAGGAGGAACGAGACGAGCAGGGCGAAGATGCTGGGCGTTTGGGCAACGGCCTGGGCCACGAGCATGGTGGTGGTGATCCGGCCCGCATGGCGGGGGTTGCGGCCGATGGCCTCGCAGGCGGCCGCCGAGGGAAATCCGGACCCGTAGCCGGGGCCGAAGGCGCCCGCGCCCATGCACAGGCCTGCGGAGAAAAGGGAGACGGCGGTTAGGGCCCCGCCCTGCTGGGGGCCGAAGAGGAGAAGGAGCGCCACGACCAGGGCGAAGATGCTGGCAGACTCCGCCACCGCCTGGCCGACGAGCATGGTGCGAAGGATCTCCTGGGCCGCTCCGGGCTGACGGGCGATGGCCTCGGCAGCGCGGCCGGCGGTTGCCCCCTCCCCGAGGGCCGAACCGATGGCGCCGAGGCCCATGCACACGGCTGCTCCGGTGAAGGTGGCGAGGGTCAGGTCCACGGCCGGTTACTCCTGAATCGCCACGGAGATGTAGGTCAGGGTCAGCATGGCGAACACGAAGGCCTGGACGGTGCCGACGAACAGGCCGAAAAAGGCGTAGAGGAAGGGCGGGAGGATGAGGTGGTGAACGAGCCGCGAGACCACCGCGATGATGATGGCGCCGCCCATGATGTTGCCGTAGAGGCGGAACGAGATGGACACGACCTTCGCGGCTTCCCCGATGACGTTCAGGGGGAACATGAAGAAGAAAGGCTGAAAGTACTCCTTGACGTAGGCGCGCAACCCCTTGACCCGGAGCGCCGTGGCGTGGGCCACCACGAACCCCAGGAGGCCCAAGGCCAAGGTGGTGTTGAGATCGCGGGTGGGTTCCTGGAGGAGCGGCACCACCCCGATCCAGTTGGAGACGAGGATGAAGAGGAAGAGGGAAGCGATGAAGGCGAAATACCGGGGCCCGAGCTTTCCGAGACTTTCGTTCACGAGGTCGCGGAACGCCTCCACCACGGTCTCGACGGCGGCCTGGAAGGGGGAGGGCACGAGATAGGGTCGCCGGGCGGCGTAGACCGCGAGGGCGAGGAGAAGGGCCATGACGACCCAGGACATGGCCAGGGTGGCCGCATTGAGGACCACCGGCCGGCCCTGGATCCAGATCGTCCATTGGGGAACCGAGAGGATCTCGTCCATGGGATTTCCGCTGGGACGCTAGGAGGCTTGGACGCTGGGACGCAAAATCATCCGGAGTTCTCGCTCCTTCCGCTCGGCCCAACCTGTGGGGGGGCGTCCCCACGGGGGTCGGAATCCCGAGAACGGGTGTCGGGGTAGACCTTCGTCCTGT
>NZ_BAAHXI010000017.1:0-59899 GCF_054656955.1 Deferrisoma palaeochoriense | reverse complement strand
ATCTGTTCCAGTATCCCCGCCGCGTTATTCCCCTGGCTTCTTGCGGTGAATGTGCTATCCTTCACATCCATGCCCGTTCCGATGCGCGGAGGAATGCCTCGCCCGAAGCATCGGGGGTGGAGCGGTATGGCCGCAGGACCTGGGTGGGCGCGCGGCTACGTGAGGGGCCGCACCCGGCTCTCCACCAGCCCCCCACCCGCTGGTTCCCGTAGCAACGGCCGGAATCTGGCAACACTTTCATTGGCGTGAGTAACGGGGGAAACGGAGGGGTCATGGGAAAATGGGTCGGGGTAGTTCTGGGGATGGCCGTGGTGTGGGCCGGGATCGGTTGGGCGGATGACGGGGTGCACTTGGTCTACACGGCGGACCTGAGATCGACGCTCGGCCTTTGCGGGTGAGCGGACAACCCGCTTGGCGGTCTTGCCAAGAAGGCGTGGTACGTGAGGGACCTCAAGACCCGTGGGGTCGAGGTCGTGGTCCTGGATGGGGGAAACGCCCTGTTTCCCCGGGCATGGCTGGCCCCGTCGGAACGCGAACCCTGGCTCGCGAAGGCGCGGTGCCTGGTGGAGGGACACCGGGCCCTCGGGCTGGACCTCCAGGTGGTGGGGGCCTACGACCTCGC
The DNA here is from genome assembly GCF_054656955.1 of Deferrisoma palaeochoriense. Lineage (NCBI taxonomy): Bacteria > Pseudomonadati > Thermodesulfobacteriota > Deferrisomatia > Deferrisomatales > Deferrisomataceae > Deferrisoma > Deferrisoma palaeochoriense. The sequence continues at coordinate 59,277 of NZ_BAAHXI010000017.1, read as the reverse complement.
CGCGGGCGTGGAACCCTTGAAGAAGTGGGCCGAATCGGCCGGCTACCCGTTCATCAGCGGGAACCTGGTGGATGCCGAGACCCAGGAACCCGTGTTCGCACCCTTTATCGTGCTGGATCGCGGGGGAGTGCGCATCGGCTTCCTGGGCGTGACGGACACGAGGGCTTCCCCCAAAGCGCTGGGAGAGCGTTACCGGGTGGCCCCCACATGGCACGCCGTGCGCCGCTGGTTGCCGGAACTCACCCACAGGGGCTGCGATGCCATCCTGGTGGTGGGAGCGGTTCACCCCAAAGACTTCCGGGTGATGGCGCGCACCGTCCCCGGGGTGACGGCGTACCTGGCCGGTGACCCGAGGGATCGGCTCATGTTGCCGTGGCGGGTGGGAGACGCCTGGATCGTGGGTGCGAGCCAACTGGGAAAGTTCCTCACGCTGGTTTCCCTCGATCCGAAACCGGACGGGTGGGGAGTGCGCCACCGGTTTGTCCCCTTGCGGCCGGAGTTCCCGGAGTGCGCCGATGTGCGCCGGATCGTCGATGCCTACTACCGTCGCGCCGGACTGTGGCGGTGGCGGGGAAGGGAGATCCGCGACATGGAGGTGGACGTGAACGCCGAGGGGTTGGAGCCGGTTTTTGCGGGCGCCTCGGCCTGCGGCGAGTGCCATCCCCGTCACGCCGAGGCATGGCGCAACGGACGCCACGCAAGGGCCCTGGGGCTGCTCCAGGGCGCAGACCGCGACAAGCCGGAGTGCCTGCAGTGTCACACCACCGGGTTCGGAACGGCGGCGGGGTGTTGTCCGGGAAAGGAGTCGGGCTCCCTTTTGGCAGGGGTTCAGTGTGAGGCCTGTCACGGTCCCGGCAGCCTCCATCCGGCCGCGGAGATCTCCCGGGGTTCGCGCGATGCGGCCGAGGCCTGCGGGGAATGTCATCAGGGTAAATACGGCGAGGGGTTCAACCTCGCCTCGGCCCTCCACCAGATCGCCTGCGCCCGGGTCGGTCCAGAGCCACCGCCGTAACGAAGGCCCGTGCAGGTGCGCAAGCCCCCTCGAGTGGGGCGCAAACGGGGGGCTGGGGGGGCCGATCGGTGGCCCGAGGGGCACCGGTTCCACCCCCCGCTGCCTGCCGCCCGGCCATCGGCCGAAGCTCACCCCCCTTACAGGTATTTCTCGATCGTCTCCAGCACCTCCAACCGGTCCACCAGGTCGTGGATGAAATCGAGCCGGTCCGCGTCGATGACGAGCACCGGGGAGAGGTCGTAGCGCCGGATCCAGGAGCGGTAGAGGCGGTTGAGGTCTCTAAGATACCCGGGGTCCACCCCCTGCTCAAACGACCGGCCCCGCCTGCGGATCCGCTTCCGGATCGTCGCCATGCTGGATTTCAGGTAGATGAGGAGATCCGGAGGGTTCAGGCTCGCCCGGATCGTGTCGTAGAGGAGCCGGTAGGCCTCGTAGTCCCGGCCGGCCAGGAGCCCCCGGCGGTGGAGGTTCTCGGCGAAGATCTCGGCGTCCTCGTAAATGGTACGGTCCTGGATCACGGTCTGCGGGCACGCGTCGAGTTCCTGGTGGACCCGGAACTTGAGGGTCAGGAAGTACACCTGGGAGTGGAACGCCCAGCGCCCCATGTCCCGGTAGAAATCCTCCAGGTACGGGTTTTCCGCGTTGCGCTCGTAAAAGGGGCGGATCTCGGGGTACCGGCGGCACAGGAACTCCACCAGGCTCGATTTGCCGCTTCCCATATTGCCGGCCACGGCGATGTACTTGACCATGGGTTTGGTATCCTTCCGAGTCACTTCGGCCAGGCGGCTGGCTGCGCGGCAGCTAGGCGGCTAAGAGCGTTCGGGATTCCGGCGTTATCACGCCGGCCAGCCCGTGGGGGCGGCTGCCGTATCGGGGGCCAGAATTCAGAGGTCAAATGTCAGAGCACCCCTGTCCTCTGTCGTCTGTCTTCTGGCACCTGGCACGGTCGCCGGTCTGCGGTCTCCGGTCCCGGGGTCAAGACCGCGGCGGCCTAGCGCGCCTATTTAGCCGCCTGGGTAATAGTATCTTCGGCGGCCGTGGAAGAGCTCCAGGCACCAAAAACGCCGGCCCGTGGGGCCGGCGTGGGGAGCCGGGAGATCCGCGGCGTCGGGTCATGTCTCGGGGATCTTCGCCTCCAGGGCCTGCTGGATCTTTCGCTTCAGTTCCGTCAGGTCCGAGGACTTCACCACGTAGTAGTCCGCGGCCACGCTCTTCACGTCGCCCTTGTACGAGCCGTAGGCGGAGCACAGGATCACGGGAAGGTCGTAAAACCGGTTGCGGAGCTCCTGGAGCACGTCCAGGCCGCTCACGTCCACCATCTTGATGTCGAGGATCACCACATCCGGCCGGAACTCCTCCACATGTGGAACGATGTCTTTGCCGGTTTCTAGGGCCAGGACCTCGTGCCCCTCGTCCTCGAGTTCCAGGGTGTAGAGCGTGCGGATGTGCTCTTCGTCGTCCACGATCAGAATGCGAGCCACGATCGCCTCCTTTCGGCCAGGGCTCAGGCGCCCCAGCGCTCGATCAGGTAGGGCTTGGCTTCCTCGAACACGAGGCACTGCTCTTCGACGTATTCCTCGGCCTGCTGCAACGCCATGCCCTCGGTGGAGCGCACGAACGAGAGGGTCCGCCCAAAGTACAGGGGCGCCAGGGAGTCCAGAAGCTGCTCCCGGGGGAGTACCCGGTCGCGATGGGCGACGGCCATGTCGAAGAGCACGTGGGCCCAGAGGGGCACGGGGAACTCGAACTGGGCCGGTTCGAGTTCCCGAACCTCCGCGAGCTTTGCGTAAGTTGCCGGCGCGAGGGCCTCCTTCCACGCGGCATCGTACTCGTTCGCCCCCTCCCGGAACTTCCGGTACAGAGCCTCCACGTCGACATGAACCGGCGGCGGTTGCTCCGTTTCGCCGAGGCCGAACCCGAAGATCGCGGTGGGGCGACTGCGCCGCACCTCCCGCCAGAACGGGGCGAACGGCTCCATCAGGTGGAAGATGGTGCCCACCACCTGGCGGAACATCGGCCCGAGGCTGGCGGCCGGGTCCTTGGGGCGGTGAATTTTGGGCCTGCCCAAGAACGCCTGGGTGATGGGCTTGCGGAAATACATGGCCAGCGTCGTCATCCAGATGTCGATGCCGAACTGGGCCACGTCGTCGTTCCAGGTTTCATGCTCCAGGTAAAACCTGGCGAGTTCCCCCGAGAACCCGAAGTCCCCGCCGATGGGCTGGCGGACTCTGCGGCCGTACAGGCAACGGGTCAGGGGGTAGGCGATGTTGTTGGTGATCGTCCCGTCGTATTTGTGCCGAAGATACAGGGGCGCCACAAACCCGAAATCGTCCAGGAGGGGTTCCCCGAGGGCTTTGATCCACTTGGGGGTGATGCTCTTGAGATCCGCGTCCACCACGACCACGGCCTTGGCGCCGAGCTCCGTGACCAGCCGGAAGAGGTTGCGGAAGTTGTTCCCCTTGCCCTTCACCCCGGGAGGGGTGGACACGTAGATCCGGGGCACGGTGCACGGGGCGTTGAAGAACGCCTCCTTCGTGCCGTCGGTGCTCGCGTTGTCGCAGTTGACGACCACGGTTCGGTAGCCCGCGAAGTATTCGCGCAGCCCCAGTGATGCCTGTTCGGTCGGGAACGCGATGGCGTCCGCCTCGTTGTAGCTCGGGATGCCGACCACGACGTCGGCCTCGGTGACGTTTTCCGGGTTTTCCAAGATCCAGTCGGCCATGGGGCTTTCGTCCTACGCTCCGGAGGAAAGGTGGTATACGAGGTTATCGAACTCGGTCGTAAGGTCAACCCGTTTCATCTTCACGTGCTCCGGCACGCTCACCTGCACCGGGGCGAAGTTGAGAATGCCCCGGATCCCGGCCCGCACGGCCGCGTCGGCGGCCTCCTGGGCCGCCTCGGCCGGGGTGGTGATGATCGCGATCTCAATCTTTTTTTCCCTCGCCACCCGGGGCAGCTCATCGAGGTGCTCGATGGGAATTCCAGAGGGCAGAAAAGTACCCACCTTTTTCGGGTCCACGTCAAAGGCCGCCACGAAAACGTATCCGTGTTCCGTGAAGCTCCGATAACTGGCGAGGGCCCGCCCCAGGTTGCCCACCCCGATCAGGGCCACGTTGCGTTTCTGGTTGAGCCCCAGCACCTTTCGGATATCGAAGTGGAGTTCTTTCACGTAGTAGCCTACCCCTCGGACCCCAAATTCTCCGAAGTAGGTGAGATCTTTGCGGATTTGCGCAGCGTTTACGCCGCAAATATCGGCGAGTTCGGCGCTGGAGATGACCTCCACCCCCTTCTTCTCTAGATCCCTCAACACCCGCATGTAGATGGAAAGACGCTTGATGGTGGCTTCGGGTACCTTGAGACCTTGCATGGCCTGCTCCTTGCTCCAAGGGCCCTTGGTCTGTCCGTCCGGTGCAGCATCGCCAGGTCGCCAGGACTGCTTGTGAAGCGTAATAACAAACAAACGACGTTGTCAAACTTTCGGTCCTTGGTAGGCCGCAAGCCCCGGTGGTATGGTATGCGACGGGACGTGGAACCGGGGCGGGGGCCTGGAGGGGCGCTTCCGGTTTGTTCGCGAGCGAGAAGGAGGGACAAGGGGTGTCACAGGCCAGTCGCGGGTGGGTTTCGCTGGGGTTGTCCGGTCTGGCGGCGGTCCTCCTGGCGGGGTGCGCCGCCGCGCCCCCCAAGGACGAACCCCCGCCCTGGGAACCCCGGGTGCAGGAACTCGAGCAGTCCCGGGCCCGGCTGGAGCTCCGCCTCGACGAGATGAACCGCGCCCTTTTGGGCCTGAGGGCCCGGGTGGATGCCTTGGAGGCCCGGCTTGAGTCGGTGACCCGACCGGCCGAAAAGAAGGGGGCCGTCCGGGAACAGCCGGAGCTCCGGGTGATCCGTTTGGAACCCCCCGAGCCGGCCCCGTCTCCGGCGGAAGAGCCCCCGGCCACGCTCTCGGAGCCGATCGCCCTGTACCGGCGGGCGTTCAACGCGTACCGGGAGGGCCGATACGGGGCGGCGATCCTCGACTTCGAGGAGTTTGTGGCCCGGTATCCCGACCACGAATACGCGGACAACGCCCAATACTGGGTCGGGGAGTGTTACTATTCCCAGGGGCAGTATGAGCAAGCCATCGTGGAGTTCCAGAAGGTGGTGGACCGCTACGGCCACGAGCCCAAGGCTCCGGACGCCCTCCTCAAGATCGGGCTCTCCTACGAGCGCCTAGGGGAGCCCGGGAAGGCCCGGGTGTTCTGGAGCCGGGTGGTGGAACAGTATCCGCAAAGCGAGGCGGCGCGGGAGGCCCGGAAGAAGCTCGGGGGGTGAGCCGGCGAAGTACCCGCCCGGGGGCCCGCGTACGCGACGATTCGGTCGTTCGGGAGACAGGGGCGAGGTTGGACCACCGAGCCGGGGCCTCGAAGGCGTCCCGCCTTCTGGCCTTCCAGCTTTCCAGCCTTCCAGCGGGGCACTGGGTGGAACCAGGGAGGAGACACCGTGAAGGCGCGCATCCTCTTGGCGGCAGTGGTGTTGGGGGCGGCGACCGCGGGCGCGGCCGAACCCGTGTACCGGGTGGTTCCCGGCGATACCCTCTGGGACCTCTCGGCCCGCCGGTGGAGCGATCCCACGCTCTGGCCGGAACTCTGGGCCCTGAACCCCCAGATCCGAAACCCCCACTGGATCTTCCCGGGGGATGAGATCCGGTTCGCCCGGCCGGCGGCCCGCCAGAGGGAGGCCGCGGGCCGGGTCGTGAGGCTTCCGGTGGAGCGGTTGGTTCCGGCCCGGGCGGGGGAGCCGGCGACGCCGGACGAGGCGGGGGCGGGACCCTCCGGGGCCGGCACCCGGGAGCCCCGGGGGGCCGCACCGGAGGCGAAGACGTACCGGTTCGTTCGGGCGCGGGCGCTCGATTTCGTGTCCTCCCATCCGGTCGCCCGGCTCGGGGTGGTGGATACCCGGGCCCAACGAAAGGTGGCCTACGCGCCCGGGGAGGATGTGGAGATCGCCCTCAACCCCGGCGCCTCGGTTCGGCCCGGAGACCGCCTCACCGCCTTCGACGACCGGGAGCCGGTGGTCCACCCGCGCAACGGGGAGCCCGTGGGGTGGTACGTCCGGGTTCTGGCACACCTCGAGGTCGAGTCGGTCGAGGCCGGCCGGGCGGTCGCGCGCATCCTGGAGGGGTACGACGCCGTGGAGAACGGGGCCGGGGTCATGCCGTTCCGGGCCCCGGTGGAGCAGGTGACGGCGACGGGTGCCTCCCGGGGTGTGGAGGGGGTGGTGCTCCGGGGCCAGCCCGACCGGACCGTGTTGGGAACCGATGACCTCGTGTTTCTGGACCGGGGGCGGATCCACGGCCTCGAGCCCGGAGTGGTGCTCGAGTTCCCGGCGTCGGAGGCCCTGGACGACGCCCAGGGCCTTGTGGACCTGCGGTCACCGTTGGCGCGGGCCGTGGTGATCGGGGTCGAGGAAAAGACATCCGCGGCCGTCCTGGTGGAGAGTCGCGCGGCCGTGGAACCCGGCGACCGGTTCTTCGCGGCCTCGGTTTCTCCTTGACACCCTCTTGATGCCTCTCCTATAGTCCCCGTTTCCGAATTCTCCGGGGGGACACCCGAGTTGTGCGCTCGGGTCGGGACACTCCATGTTCGATTCGCTATCGGAAAAGCTGAGCGGTGTCTTTCGCTCGCTGCGGGGCAAGGGGCGCCTCGGGGAGCGGGACATCCAGGCCGCGTTACGGGAGGTGCGGCTCGCCCTTCTGGAGGCCGACGTCCACTATCGGGTGGTCCGGGACTTCGTGGAGGCGGTGCGGGAGCGGGCCCAGGGCCAGGAGGTGCTGCGGAGCCTCACCCCGGCCCAGACCGTCGTGAAGATCGTCCACGACGAGCTGGTCCGGATGATGGGGGAGCACGCGGCCCCGTTGGACGTGGCGGGCAAACCCCCGGTGCCCGTGATGCTGGTGGGCCTGCAGGGCTCCGGGAAGACGACCACGGCCGGGAAGCTGGCCCTGTACCTGAAGCGCCGGCTGGGGCGGGACCCGTACCTCGTGCCGGCCGACGTGTACCGGCCCGCGGCCATCGACCAGCTCCACAAGGTGGCCTCGGATGTGGGCGTGCCGGCCTACCCCTCGCGGCCCGACCAGGACCCGGTCGAGATCTGCCGGGCGGCCCTCGAGGAGGCCCGGCGCGGGGGGTACGACACGGTCCTCGTCGACACCGCCGGCCGGCTCCACGTGGACGAGGAGCTCATGGACGAGCTCCGGCGGCTTAAGGACCTGCTGGATCCGCGGGAGGTTCTGCTGGTCGCCGACGCCATGACCGGCCAGGACGCGGTGAACGTGGCCAAGGCGTTCGACGAGGCCGTGGGCATCTCCGGCGTGGTGCTCACCAAGGCCGACGGCGACGCCCGGGGCGGCGCGGCCCTGTCGATCCAGGCGGTCACGAATCGGCCGATCAAGCTCGTGGGTGTGGGCGAGAAGCTCGACGCCCTCGAGGTGTTCCATCCCGAGAGGATGGCGTCCCGCATTCTCGGGATGGGCGACGTTCTGAGCCTGATCGAGAAGGCCGAGCAGGCCATCGACGAGGACTCGGCGCGGGATCTCGAAGAGAAGCTTCGGAAGAACCGCTTCAGCCTGGAAGACTTCCGCGACCAGCTCCAGATGCTCCGGAAGCTCGGCAGTCTGGAAGATCTGCTGAAGATGGTCCCGGGCATGGGGCAGATGAAGAACCTCCAGGTGGACGAGCGCGAGCTCGTGCGGGTGATCGCGATCATCGACAGCATGACGCCGGAGGAACGCCGCAAGCCCGAGATCCTGAACGCGAGCCGCCGGCGCCGGATCGCCCGGGGCAGCGGGACCCGGGTCGAGGACGTGAACCGGCTCATCCGGCGGTACCAGGACGCCCGCAAGATGATGAAGCGGATGGGGATGATGGGGATGGGCAAAAAGGGGGGAAAGAAGAAACGAAAGGGCGGATGGATGCCCCGGCTGCCCCTGGGGGGGTGACCCCCGGCGGCTAAGTACCGCCGAGAGGGCACCGGACACCAATCACGCTGGAACCCGGGAGGGGGACAGCGTTCTAGCTTTCTGGCGTCCCAGCAGGAAGTTCAAGGCGACACAAGGAGCGAACACACCATGGCAGTACGCATTCGACTCGCGCGCCACGGTTCCAAGAAGCGCCCGTTTTACCGGATCGTGGCGGCTCCGGCCGAGGCCCCCCGGGACGGGCGGTTCCTCGAGGTGCTGGGGACCTACAACCCCCTGACCGACCCGGCCACGATCGAGGTCAAGGAGGACCGGGTGCTCTACTGGCTTGGCAACGGGGCCCAGCCCTCGGACACGGTGCGCAGCCTGCTGCGGAAGGCCGGGGTCTGGGCCAAGGCCCGGTCCAAGCCGGCGGAGAGCGCGGGGGCCTGAGGCCAAGGCTCCGGTAGACCATGGGTCGGGCCCGCTACGTGGCCGTGGGCCGGGTGGGCCGGCCCCACGGGGTTCGCGGGGAGGTGCGGGTGGACCCCCAGGGCAGCCTTCCGAGGGGGCTCGAGGGGTACACCCGCTTCTACTTGGACCGCGGTCGGGGGCCCGAGCCCGCACAGGTGGAACACCACCGGATCCACGGCCGGTTCGTGCTCGTGAAGTTCCAGGGGTACGACACCCCGGAGGCGGTTCGTGAACTGACCCACGCCGTGCTGTGCGTGGATCGGAGCGAACTGCCCCCCCTCGGGCCCGACGAGTACTACCACGCCGACCTCCTGGACTGCGAGGTGGTGGGGGAGGGCGGGGAGGCGCTCGGCCGGGTGGTGGACGTGTTCGACTCGGGCGCCCACGACGTGCTCGTGATTCGGACCGAGGGCGGGGCGGAGCGCATGCTCCCCGTGGTCAGCCAGTGGGTTCTCGCGATCGACCTGGACGCCGGCCGCATCACCGTGCGGGTCCCGGAGGGGCTGTGGGACTGACGGTCCACGTGGTGACCCTGTTTCCCGGGATGTTCCGGGGGCCGCTGGACGAGGGGATCCTCGGCCGGGCCGTGGCCGAGGGGAAGGTCGCGGTGCATCTCGTGGACCTGAGGGAGTTCGGGGAGGGGCGTCACCGGGTCACCGACGATTACCCCTTCGGCGGGGGCGCCGGCATGGTCATGAAGCCCGGCCCGGTGGTGAACGCGATCGAGCACGTGCGGGCCCGGGACCCCGGGGTCCGGGTGGTGCTCCTGACGCCCCAGGGCCGGCCGTTTCGCCAGGAGGTGGCCCGGGAGTTCGCGGCCACAGGGTCGATCGCCCTGGTGTGCGGTCGTTACGAGGGATTCGACGAGCGCGTCCGGGCCTTCTGCGACGACGAGGTCTCGGTGGGGGATTACGTGCTCATGGGCGGCGAGGCGGCCGCCTGGGTGATCTTGGAGGCCACGGCGCGGCTCGTGCCGGGGGTTCTGGGGGACGACGCCTCCCCGGTGGAGGAAAGCCTGACCGCCGGACTCCTCGAGTATCCCCAGTACACCCGGCCGAGGGTGTTCCGGGGGATGGAGGTGCCCGGGGTCCTGCTGTCGGGCCACCACGCCCAGATCGCCGCGTGGCGCCGACACCAGGCAATCCTCCGGACGGCCCGGCGCCGGCCCGATCTCCTGGAGCGGGCCGACCTCACCCCGGAGGAGCGGCGGTTGGCCGAGCGGGTGCTGAGGGGGGAAGACCTTGACGAGACTTAGGGCGGCCCTCGCCCTGGTGCACCATCCGGTGCTCGACCGCACCGGCCGGGTGGTGACCACCGCGGTGACGCCCCTCGACGTCCACGACCTGGCGCGGCTTGCGGTCACCTACGGGCTCGACCGGTGCTACGTGGTGACCCCGCTGCCGGCCCAGGCGGAGCTCCTGGGGGATCTGCTGCGGCACTGGGTCGAGGGGGCCGGGGGCCGGGCCAACCCCTGGCGCCGGACCGCCCTCGAGGCGGTCCGGGTGGTGCCCGACCTCGCCGGCGCCCTCCGGGACCTGGGGGCCCTGTGGGGGCACCGGCCGTGGGTCTTGGCCACCTCGGCCCGCCGGGGGGACGGACGGATCTCTTTTGGCGATGCGAGGCGCCGCCTTGCCCGGGAGGGGGGCCTCGTGGTGTTCGGGACCGGGTGGGGGCTTGCCCCCGAGGCCCTCGAGGCCTGCGACGCCCTCCTGGAACCGGTGGACCCCGGCACGGGGTACAATCATCTGTCGGTGCGCTCCGCCGCCTCCATCGTGGTGGACCGGCTGTGGGGGGGGACGAAAGAAACCGAGACGTAGGACACGAAGGCGAGGACCCGAGTTTGGCACCACCGCGAACCTCGGGGGCTAGGAGGGGGTTTGCGCCCCCCCAGCGTCCCAGCCTTCCAGCTTTCCAGCCTTCCAGAAGGAGCCAGCCATGAACGTGATCGAGACCATCGAACGCGAGCAGATGCGGATGGATGTGCCCCATCTCCGCGCCGGGGACAAGCTCCGGGTCCACTACCGGATCCGGGAGGGGGAGAAGGTCCGGGTCCAGGTGTTCGAGGGCGTCCTGATCGCCAAGAAGGGCGGCGGGGTTCGGTCCACGATCACCGTGCGGAAGATGAGCTTCGGCGTCGGTGTGGAACGCACGTTCCCCGTGCACAGCCCCCTGATCGAGAAGATCGAGGTCGTTTCCCGCAGTAAGGTGCGGCGGGCCAAGCTCTACTACCTGCGCGCCCTCCGCGGGAAGGCCGCGCGGCTCAAGGAACTGCGCACCCACTAGGAGCGGCCTCGGATGCCGACGGCCGGCCGGGCCATGGGCGAGCCCGATCGGGCGGCCTTTGCCGCCGGCGCCGTCCGGGTGTGCGGGGTGGACGAGGCGGGTCGGGGGCCGCTCGCCGGGCCCGTGGTGGCGGCGGCCGTCATCCTGCCCCCCGGGACCGAGATCCCGGGACTCGACGACTCCAAGAGGCTCGCTTCCGGGGCCCGGGCCGCCCTGGTTCCCCGGATCCGGGCGGTGGCCCTGGCCGTCGGCATCGGGGAGTGCACCCCCGAAGAGATCGACCGGTGGAACATCCACCGGGCCACCCTCCGGGCCATGTGCCGGGCGGTGGAGGATCTCGGGATGACGCCCGACCACCTCCTGGTCGACGGGATCCACCGCCTGCCGCTCTCGCTTCCCCAGGAAACCCTGGTCAAGGGGGACGCACGCAGTTGGGCCGTGGCCGCGGCCTCGGTGATCGCCAAGGAGCACCGGGACGCCCTCATGGTCGAGTACGGCCGCCGGTACCCGGGTTACGGCTTTGAGGACCACAAGGGGTACCCGACGAGGGCCCACCGGGAAGCCCTGGAACGCCTCGGGCCGTGCCCGATCCACCGCCGCACCTTCCGGGGGGTGAGGGAACTCCTGGGCCCCTTGCCCCGACAGGCCGGGCTCTTCGAGGCGCCGTGAGCCGGCCGTCCGGGAACCGGGGCCTGGGGCGGGCCGGGGAGGACCTTGCGGCCGCGGCCCTGCGAAGCCGGGGGTACCGTATCCTGGAGCGGAACTACCGCTGCCCCCTGGGGGAGATCGACTGCGTGGCCCTGCACCGGGGCACCGTGGTGTTCCTCGAGGTCAAGACCCGATCGGGGCCCGCCTACGGCCCTCCCCACGAGGCCGTGGACCGCCGCAAACGGCGCAAACTCACCCGGCTGGCCCAATATTTCGTGCGGGAGCGTCGGCTCGAAGGCGTGCCGCTGCGGTTCGACGTGGTGGCCGTCGTCTGGGGCGGGCCCGCCCCGCGCGTCGAGGTGTTCGAGAACGCCTTCGAGGCGGACGAAGGCTGACGCCGCCCCCCCTTCCCCGGCATTCCCCGCTCTTCGCTTCACGGGAGAAACCCATGCAGAACCCCAGTGTCCGGATCCCGATCCCCATCGAAGAGGAGATGAAGCGCTCGTACCTCGACTACGCCATGAGCGTGATCGTGGGCCGGGCGCTTCCGGATGTGCGCGACGGCCTGAAGCCCGTGCACCGGCGCGTGCTCTACGCGATGCACGACCTCGGAAACCGTTGGGACAAGCCGTTCAAGAAGTCGGCCCGCGTGGTGGGCGACGTGATCGGGAAATACCACCCCCACGGCGACGCGGCGGTGTACGACACCCTGGTGCGGATGGCCCAGGACTTCAGCCTGCGCTATCCCCTGGTGGAGGGCCAGGGGAACTTCGGGTCCATCGACGGCGACGCCCCCGCGGCCATGCGGTACACCGAGGTGCGGCTGACCCGGTTGGCCGGCGAGATGCTCGCCGACATCGACATGGAGACGGTGGACTTCGGGCCCAACTACGACGGCTCCCTAGAGGAGCCCCTGGTTCTGCCGTCCCGGATTCCGAACCTGCTCGCGAACGGCAGCTCCGGGATCGCGGTGGGGATGAGCACGAACATCCCGCCCCACAACCTGACCGAGCTCTGTAACGCCCTGATCCTTTTGGCCCGCAACCCCGACGCCACGGTGGACGACATCCTCCGGGTGCTCCCCGGCCCCGACTTCCCCACGGGCGCGTTCATCTACGGGGTGCAGGGCATCCACGAGGCCTACCGAACGGGCCGGGGCTCCATCCGGCTGCGGGCCCGGGCCGTGATCGAGCGCCACCCCCGCACGGGCCGGGAGGCCATCGTGGTCACCGAGGTGCCCTACACGGTCAACAAGGCGAAGCTGATTGAGGAGATGGCCGGGCTGGTGCGGGACAAGAAGATCGAGGGGATCTCTGACCTGCGGGACGAGTCCGACCGGGAGGGGATCCGGATGGTGGTGGAGCTCAAGCGGGGCGAGGACGCCCGCATTGTGCTCAACCGCCTCTACAAGATGACCCGTATGGAGATCCCCTTCGGGATCAACCTGCTGGCCATCGTGGACCGCCAGCCCCGGGTGCTGACGATCAAGGAGGCCCTCCAGCACTACATTGACCACCGCCGGGAGGTCACGATCCGGCGCACCCACTACCAGCTCCGGAAGGCCCGGGCCCGGGCCCACGTGCTGGAGGGGTTCAAGATCGCGCTGGACAACCTGGACGCGGTGATCGCGCTGATCCGGGGCAGCGCCTCCCCGGCCGAGGCCAAGGACGGCCTGATGCGGCAGTTCGGGCTGTCGGAGGAGCAGGCCAAGGCGATTCTGGACCTCCGGCTCCACCGGCTCACGGGGCTCGAGCGCGACAAGATCCTGGAGGAGTATCGGGAGACCCTGAAGCTCATCGAGGAGCTGGAGAGCATCCTGGCGAGCGACGAGAAGGTGCTGGATATTCTCGTGGCCGAGTTCGAGGACATCCGCCAGAAGTACGGCGACGAGCGCCGCACCGAGATCGTGCCCCGCACCGAGGAGATCACCATCGAGGACCTCATCGCCGAGGAGGAGATGGTGGTCACGATCTCCCACGGAGGGTACATCAAGCGAAACCCCGTGTCCCTCTACCGGAGCCAGCGCCGGGGCGGGAAAGGGCGGCTCGGCATGGCCACCCGGGACGAGGACTTCGTGGAGCACCTGTTCGTGGCCTCCACCCACTCGTACATCCTGTTCTTCAGCGACAAGGGCAAGGTGTACTGGCTCAAGGTCCACGAGATCCCCCAGGCGGGGGCGGCCGCCCGGGGCAAGGCCATCGTGAACCTGCTGCCCATCGAGAAGGGGGAGTCCATCTCCGCGTTCCTGCCGGTGCGGGAGTTTCTGGACGGGTGGTACGTGCTCATGGCCACCCGCAAGGGGCTGGTCAAAAAGACCGATCTGAGCGCCTTCTCCAACCCCTGGAAGAACCGGGGCATCCAGGCCATCACCCTGGAGGAGGGGGACGACCTCATCGCGACCCGGTTGACCGACGGGAACCAGGAGATCGTCCTGAGCACCCGCTCCGGGCTCGCGATCCGGTTCTCCGAGGACGACGTGCGGCCCACGGGCCGGACGAGCCGCGGGGTCAAGGGGATCGACCTGGCCGAAGGCGACGAGGTGGTGGCCGTGGATGTGGTACGGCCCGGCACCACCCTTCTCACCGTGACCCAGAACGGCTACGGCAAGCGCACGGCCCTCGAGGAGTACCGCCGCCAGAGCCGGGGGGGCAAGGGCATCATCACCATCAAGACCACCCAGCGAAACGGGCCGGTGGTGGGGGTCCTGGCGGTGGAGGACGACGACCAGGTGTTCCTGATCGCGAGCTCCGGAAAGATCATCCGCACCGCGGTCTCGGGCATCCCGGTGATCGGCCGCAACACCCAGGGAGTGAAGCTCATCGACCTCGAGCCGGGGGAGACGGTGGCGGCCGTGGCCCGGGTGGTGGAGCGGGACGAAGAGGCCGAGGCCGGTGCCGGGGGCGAAGAGGAGTCCTGAAGCCAGGCGGCCACCCGGCGCAGAGAACGGGGCGGGTCCCATCGGGGCCCGCCCCGTTTCCGTTCGAGGGCGCGGTTCTTGCTACGGGTATGGCCGGCCTCGGGCCGGGTGCATGCTCTGGAGTCGGGCCCACGAGCTCAACCCCCATCGGCGGTTGCCGTCTCGGGGCCGTCGGCGGCCGTTCCGTTCGGCCGTCACGTTCTGGTCGTTTTGGTTTCGCTCGCGAAACCGAGACGGACAGAAAAAGGAAAAAGACCGAAAGGGGCTAAAGAGACGGGCCCGCTTATCCGATGGGTTTCTGTGTTTGGGACGGTCCAAGTGGGGGATCCTTGACACACTGAAGCCCCTCCGATACGATCCGGCGGGATTTTCCGTGGGGTGCCGTGGAGTTCGAACGGGTGCCCCCCGCCCGCCTTCGCCAGGAGCTCCGCATGGTGCTTTGGAAACCCAAGAACCTGGTGGGCCTCGATATCGGAAGCCATTTTCTGAAGGCCGTTGAGCTCCGGCACCACAAGGGGGGCTACGAACTCAGAAGCCTGGGCGTGGCCCAGCTCCCCCCCGAAGCGATCGTCGACGGCGTCATCATGGACTCGGCCGTGGTCGTCGAGGCGATCCGCAATCTCTTCTCCCATCTCAAAATCAAGAACAAGAACGTCGCCACCTCGGTTTCCGGCCACTCCCTGATCGTCAAGAAGATCCAGATGCCCCTCATGACCGAGGAGGAACTGGAAGAGCAGATCCAGTGGGAGGCCGAGCAGTATATCCCCTTCGAGATCGATGAGGTGAACGTCGATTTCCAGATCCTGGGACCGGTTCCCGAGGAGGAGGGCCAGATGGAGGTCCTCCTCGTGGCGGTCAAAAAGGACATCATCAACGACTACGCCGCCGTGATCACGGAGGCCGGCCTCACCCCCCAGGTGGTGGACGTGGACGCTTTCGCCCTGGAGAACGTGTTCGAGGTGGGCTACCCGGAGCACCTCGACAAGACCGTGGTGCTCGTGGACGTGGGCGCGAGCATCATGAACATCAACGTGCTTCGGAAAGGGGTGAGCACCTTCACCCGCGACATCACCATGGGCGGGGCCAATTTTACCGAGGAGATCCAAAAGGAGCTGGGGGTGAGCTTCGAGGAAGCCGAGATCCTCAAACTCGGCGGCCACGTGGGCACCCTGGGGCCCCAGGACGCCCTGGAGATCCTCCGGCTCACCACCGAGAACCTGGTGCTCGAAATCCAGCGATCGCTCGACTTTTTCAGCGCCACCTCCGCCGAGGAGGAGATCCACCGCCTGTTCCTGAGCGGCGGGGGGTGCCGGGTGCCGGGCCTGGCCGCGGCCGTTGAGGAGCGGGTGGGGGTGCCGGTGGAGATCCTGAACCCCTTCCGGGGGATCCGGTGGTCGGAAAAGCTCTTCGACCCCGATTACCTCGAGGAGATCGGGCCGGTGGCCGCGGTGGCCACGGGGTTGGCTCTCCGGAGGATCGACGAGCGATGATCCGCATCAATCTCCTTCCGGTCCGCGCCGAGAGGCGCAAGGAACTCCTCCGGCGCCACGTGGCCCTGGTGGTGCTGTTGTTTGTGGTGGTGGCGGGCACCATCGCCACCGTGCACGCGATGATCGGGGCCGACATCGAGAGGGCCCGGCAGCGGATCTCGGAGCGGAAGGCCGAGATCGCCCGGCTCCAGAAGGTGATCGGCGAGGTCAAGGAGTTCCGGAAGAAGAAGCGGGATCTCGAGGAGAAGCTTGATGTCATCGCGCGCCTCGAGGAGCGCCAGCGGGGGCCCTCGCGGGTGCTGTACGAGATCGCCCGGTTGATCCCGGAGAAGATGTGGATCGAGAAGCTCCGGGACAACGGGGGGCAGGTCGACTTCGAGGGGTACGCGATCGACAACCAGACCATCGCCCGGTTCATGACCGACCTGGAACGAAGCCCCCTGTTCCGGGGGGTGCGCCTCGAGGTCACAAAGCAGGTCACGAAGGGTGGGGTGAACCTGAAGTCGTTCACGATCCACGCGACGGTCGTGTACCCGAAGGCGGGGTGACCCATGGCAGCCGTGGTCGACACCTATCTCAAGTGGCCCACGAGCCGAAAGGCGCTGCTGTGGGTCGGGATCACCGTGGCGGTCGGGCTGGGCTACTATTTTCTCGGGTTCCAGCCACGGCTCCAGGAGCTCCAGCGCCTCGAGGAGCAGTACGATCGGCTGGGGAAGGAGCTCCGGGAGAACCAGGCCATCGCCGACAACCTGCCCCGGGTCAAAGAGGAGGTCCGACGGCTCGACGAAAAGCTCGCCGAGGCCCTCCAGAAGCTCCCCAACCGGGAGGAGATCCCGAGCCTCCTCCAGACCATCAGCGACCTCGGAAAGGACTCGGGGCTCGAGTTCCTGCTCTTCAAGCCGGGGGAGAGCCAGCCCAAGGAGTTTTACGCCGAGGTCCCCCTGGAGATGCAGGTGCTCGGCCGGTACCACGACGTGGCCGTCTTCTTTGACAAGGTGGGCCGTTTGCCCCGGATCGTGACCATTGTGTCGAGCGAGTTCGGAAATCCAAAGGTGGAACCCGGGGGCACGAAGCTCACGGTGAGCTGCCGGGCCGTGACCTACAAGTTCCTGGAGCCCGGGGAGACGGCGCAGGCCAAGGACGCCAAGGGCCGGAAGAAAGGGGGGAAACGATGATCCCCCGCGCGCGTCTCGCCCTGTGGGCGCTCGCCGCGGCCTTCGGGCTCTGGGCCTGCGGCGGCGAACCCCCGCCGGCCCCCGCCCCGTCTCGGCCGGCCCCCGCCCGGGCGGCCGCCCCGGCCAAGCCCGAGGCGGCCGAGCCCGAGGAGAAGCCCGCCGAGCCCGCGTTCGTGTACAACCCCGAGGGGCTCCGGGACCCGTTCCAGCCCTTCATCCGGATCGAGCCCAAAAAGGAGAAAAAGCCCGTTCCGGAGGTGTTCGTGCCCAAGACCCCGCTCCAGCGGTTCGCCGTGGAGGAACTCCGGGTGACCGGGATCGTGTGGGGGGAGGGGGCCGGGGCGCGGGCCCTCGTGGAGGCGCCGGACGGCAAGGGGTACGTGGTGCGGGTGGGGACCCTCGTGGGCGACCGGGGGGGGAAGGTCATCGCGATCCGGCCCGATCGGGTCGTGGTGGAGGAGCGGGTGGTGGATCTACTGGGAGAGGAACAGGTGCGTACCGTGGACCTGCGGCTCCGCACTCCCGAGGATGAGGTGAGGCCATGAGCCATTCGAGACGGCGCCCGAGCGCCTGGACGACGGTAATGGGGGGGGCCC
The DNA here is from genome assembly GCF_054656955.1 of Deferrisoma palaeochoriense. Lineage (NCBI taxonomy): Bacteria > Pseudomonadati > Thermodesulfobacteriota > Deferrisomatia > Deferrisomatales > Deferrisomataceae > Deferrisoma > Deferrisoma palaeochoriense. The sequence goes on along the minus strand of NZ_BAAHXI010000017.1, from coordinate 41,748 downwards.
TCGCGCTGGTGTTGGCGGCCTGCGCCGGGCTCCAGCCCCGCACGAGCTCCGAGCCGACCGCCTCGGAGGCCCCGGCACCCCGGGTCCGGATCACCGGGGTCGAGATCGCGCCGGCCGATGCGGGCGACCGGATCCACCTGGAGGCCGAGGGCACGCCGGAACACGCGCTCACGGTGTCCGAGACCCCGCCCGCCGTGACGCTCACGCTCTCCAACGTGATCCTGGAGGGGGTGGCCCCCCGGGTGGACGTGGGCGACGGGGTGGTGGAGCGGATCGAGGCCCGGGCCCTGCCCGGGGGCGGGGCGGTGTTCACGGTGGCGGCGGCCGGCCCCGTGGAGGCGCGGGTGCAGCCGGCCGAGCGGGGGCTCGATCTCATCGTCGCCCTCGCGCAGAGCGCGGGGACAGCCGGCACCGCGGCAAAGGCGGAAGCAGAGTCCGCAACGCCGGCCCCTGTGGTTGAGGCCCTCCCGGGCGGCGAAGGGCTGCGGTTCCGGTTCGGCGCCGAGCCCTCGAACCTGGCGGCCTTCCTCCTGTCCGACGGCACCCGGCTCGTAATCGACGCCGAGGGCGTTACGCTCCCCGAACCCCAGGTGACCCAGGAACTCGGAGGAAAGATCGTCCGGGTGCGGATGGGCCGGCAGGAGGGCCGGGTGCGGGCCGTGGTGGAGGCGGCGGAGCCCGGTGTCTTCCAGGGATACCACCTCGAAAAGGCCCCGGACGGGTTTGTGCTCGCGCTCGGCGGGGAGGCTCCCGCCAAGGAGGAGCCCGCGGCGGCGCCGGCGCCGAGCCCGGCGCCCGCTCCGGAGCCCGCGGCCCGGCCGGCCGAGGACGCCGCCCGCTGGGCGGGGCTTCCGGGCGGGGGCGAGGTGGTGGACCTCGGGTTCCAGCAGGATCCCGAGTGGAGCCGGATCGAGCTTGCGTTTTCGAAGCCCACGCCCCACCGGGTGGTGGAGGCGGGGCCGGACCGGATCGTCGTGGATCTCCCCTCCACCGCGCTCCCGAAGCGGTTCACCCGGGCGCTCGACACCTCGGCCTTCCCCGGGGCTGTGAAACTCGTCGCGGCCTATCCCCGGGGCCGGGACACCCGGCTCGTGGTGGATCTCCGGAAACCCGCCCCGTTCCGGATCGAGCGGGACGAGACCCATCTCAACCTCCTCGTGGCCGGCGGATCGGCCGAGCCCCGGGAGGCCGGGGTGGCCGCCGTCAAGAAGGAGAAGGACCAGGTCGTGCTGGTGGAGGGCGAGGGTTCCGCGGCCGCGGCGGGTACCTCGACGCCGAAAGGGCCGGTATACACGGGCCGGCGGCTCTCCATGGACTTCGTGGACGCCGACATCCGAAACGTCCTTCGGCTGATCGGCGAGGTGAGCGGGCTCAACGTGGTTGCGGGCGACGACGTGCAGGGCAAGGTCACCGTGCGGCTCGTGGACGTGCCCTGGGACCAGGCCCTGGACGTGATCCTGAAGACCCGGGGCCTCGACAAGGTGCGAGAGGGCAACGTCCTGCGGATCGCCCCGGCCGAGCGCCTGGCCCAGGAGAAGGCGCGGAAGCTCGAGCAGGAGAAGGCCGAGAAGGAGCAGGCGCCGCTCGTCACCGACATCGTGCCGGTGAACTATGCCTCGGCCCAGGAACTCTCCGACAAGGTGAAGGCCGTCCTCTCGGACCGGGGCGCCGTGTCGGTGGACGAGCGCACCAACGCCCTCATCCTCAAGGACGTGGCCGAGCGTCTGGAGCAGGCCCGGGAACTGGTGCGGCGGCTCGACACCCAGACCCCCCAGGTCCTGATCGAGGCCCGGATCGTCGAGGTTTCGTCCACCTTCGCCAAAGACCTGGGCATCCAGTGGGGCGGGCGGTTCGAGGCGAGCACCCGCACCGGCGCGGCCACGGACTGGGCGTTCCCCCACTCGATCGGGGTCTCAGGCGACACCGGCGTGGGGAACTTCGCGGTGAACTTCCCGAGCGCCGGCGGCGCGGCCGGGCCCGGTGGGGCCCTCGCCTTCACCCTGGGCCACGTGAACGACGTGCTGAGCCTCGACCTTCGGCTCTCGGCCATCGAGACGGCGGGCAAGGGCCGGGTGATCTCGTCGCCCCGGGTCACCACGTTGGACAACAAGACGGCCGAGATCAGCCAGGGCGTGGAGATCCCGTTCACCACGGCCACCGAGGAGAAGATCGAGACCCAGTCCATCGAGTACAAGCTCCGGCTCAACGTGACGCCCCACGTCACGGCGGACCGGTCGATCATCATGAAGATCGACCTGTCCAAGGAGGACCCGTCGACCACCTTCGTGGCGGTGGACTCCCGGACCCCGGGCAAGGAGACCCGGGCCGCCACCACCGAGGTGCTGGTCAAGGACGGCGAGACCACCGTGATCGGCGGCATCATCACGAATCGCCAGTCCAACACCGAGTCCGGGATCCCCTGGCTCTCGAAGCTCCCGTTCGTGGGGTGGCTGTTCAAGAAGAAGGACAACCGGGTGGACAAGACCGAGCTCATCATCTTCATCACCCCCAAGATCGTGAACCAGCCGGTGGTGGAGGCCGCCGCCCGGAGCCTGTGAGATGGAGCTTCGGTACCGCACGGCCGGGGAGTCCCACGGCCCGGTCCTCCTGGCCGTCGTGGAGGGGGTGCCGGCAGGGTTCGAGGTGGACCCAGATGCGATCGACCGGGATCTCGCCCGCCGCCAGGGAGGGTACGGCCGGGGCGGCCGGATGAAGATCGAGACCGACCGGGTGGAGATCCTGGCCGGTGTCCGCTGGGGCCGGACCACGGGGGCCCCGGTGGTGCTGGCCGTCCGAAACCGGGACTGGGCCAACTGGCAGGAGGCGATGAGCCCGTCGGCCGAGCACCGGGGCGCGATCCCGGCCGTGACCCGGGTTCGGCCGGGCCACGCGGACCTCGCGGGGGTGCTCAAACACGACCTCGACGACGCTCGCAACGTGCTCGAGCGTGCGAGCGCCCGGGAGACCGCGGCTCGGGTGGCGGCCGGGGCCCTGGCCAAGGCGCTGCTCCGGGAGATCGGGGTCGCGGTGGGGTCGTTCGTGACCTCGGTGGGCCCGGTGGAGGCGGCATGGGAGGACCCGTTCCCCGCGCTCCACGCCCGGGCGGAGAGAGCCCGGATCCGGATGCCCGATTCCCAGGCCGACGAGGCCGCCTGCCGGGCCGTGGACGAGGCCCGCGCGGCCGGCGACACCCTGGGGGGCACCTTCGTGGTGTTCGCCACGGGCGTTCCCGCCGGGCTCGGCACCCACACCGTGCCCGAGGGCCGGCTCGACGCCCGGCTCGCGGCGGCCTTTCTCGCCATCCCGGCGATCAAGGGGTTTGAGGTGGGCATCGGGTTCGAGGGGGCGAGGCTCCCGGGCTCCCGGGTCCATGACGAGATCCTTCCCGGCGGCCCCGGCGACGGCCGAAAAGGGGGGGTGACCCGGCCCACGAATCGGGCCGGGGGAATCGAGGGCGGCATCACGAACGGCGAGGACGTGTGGGTGCGGGCCGCCATGAAGCCGATCCCCACCCTCATGCGGCCCCTTCGCACGGTGGACCTGGCCACCGGGCAGCCGGCCGAGGCCTCCACCGAGCGAAGCGACGTGTGCGCCGTGGCCGCCGCGAGCGTGGTGGGGGAGGCCGTGATGGCGTTCGAACTCGCCCGGGCCGCGGTGGAAAAGTTCGGGGGCGACAGCCTCGCCGACCTGCGGGCCGGGCTCGAGGCGTACCTCGACCGGATCAACCGGCGGTGGTCCGGAACCTCGTCCTGACCGGATTCATGGCCTCGGGCAAGTCGGCCGTGGGCCGCCGGGTGGCCGAGCGCCTGGGCTGGGTCTTCGTGGACCTCGACCGGGCCATCGAGGCCGAGGCCGGCCGGTCGGTCCCGGAGATCTTCGCGGCCGAGGGGGAGGAGGGGTTCCGGGACCGGGAGTCCCGGGCCCTGAAAAAGGCCCTTCGGGGCGGCCCGGCCGTGATCGCGACGGGGGGCGGGGTGCTCCTCCGGGAGGAGAACCGCCGCCGGCTCGTGGGGCACCTGGTGGTGAATCTGCGGGTCACGCCGGAGGAGGCCGTGGCCCGGGCCCGGATGGGAGGGCCGGTGCGGCCGCTTCTCGAGGGGGCCGACCCGCTCGGCCAGGCGAGGGCGATCTTCGAGGCGCGCCGAGCGCTTTACGACGCCGTGCCGATCCAGGTCGACACGATGGGGCGCTCGGCGGACCAGGTGGCGGAGGAGGTCCTGGAACGGGTGGCCCGGGAGCTACGGCGGTGAGAACGTTGGTCGTCGGATTGGGCGACCGGGCGTATCCGGTCCTGATCGGGCACGGGCTTCTGGATCGGCTTGGCGACCTCGAGCCCGCTCGGCGCATCCTGGCCGGCCGACGGGCGTTCCTCGTGACCGACCGCACCGTGGAGGCCCTCTGGGCCGCTCCGGCCGAAGCGGCCCTCGCGGCGGCCGGCGCGGCGGTGTTCGGGCGGTTCGCCATGGGGGCCGGCGAGGCCTACAAAAACCTCCAGACCCTCGCGGCCCTGTGGGATGCCTTCCTGGCGGCCGGCATCGAGCGGGAAGATCTCATCGTGGCCCTGGGGGGCGGGGTGGTGGGCGACGTGGCCGGGTTCGCCGCGGCCACGGTGCTCCGAGGCGTGGGGTTCGTGCAGATCCCCACCACGCTCCTCGCCATGGTGGACTCGAGCGTAGGCGGCAAGACCGGCATCGACCACCCCCGGGGCAAAAACCTGATCGGCGCGTTCCACCAGCCCCGGCTCGTGGTGGCGGACCTGGCGCTCCTGGCGACGCTCCCGGAGCGGGAGATCCTGTCGGGACTGGCCGAGGTTGTCAAGGCCGGCCTAATCGGCGACCCGGAGCTGTTCGAACTCCTGGAAGCCCGGGGGCCGGCGCTGATCCGGGACCCCGGGGCCCTGGAGGAAGCCGTGGCCCGGGCCGTGGCGCTCAAGGCCCGGGTGGTGGAGGCCGACGAGCGGGAGGCCGGGGAGCGGGCGCTCCTGAACCTGGGCCACACCTTCGGCCACGCCCTCGAGGTCGCGGCCGGGTTCGGGGCCTACACCCACGGCGAGGCCGTGGCCATGGGGCTCGCGTTCGCGGCTCGGCTCTCCGAGCGCCTGGGTCTTCTCCCGGCGGCCGACCGGGAGCGGATCGAAGGGCTCCTGGGGGCCTGGGGGTACCGGCTAAGGCCGGAGGGCCTTTCGGCCGAAACGGTTCGTAACGCCCTTCGCCACGACAAGAAGAGCCGGGGCGGCGAACCCCGGTGGGTGCTCCTCCGGGGCATCGGCCGGGCCGAGTGGGGGCACCGGGTGCCCCCCGACCTCGTGGACGCCCTGCTCGCGGAGACGGTGGACGACCCATGACCTTCCCACGGCGCGTTCTTCCCCTTGCCCTCTCCCTCCTCCTCGGCCTCGCGGCCTGCGGGGTGGAGGAGTACGACCCGAGCCCGGCGCGGCCGGGTCCGATCGCCGCCCCGGGGGAGGACCTGGCCTTTCGGGACCCCACGGACGCGAACACCCGCGCCCTGCGGCTCAGCGTCAGCCCCGAGTACGACGAGGCTGCGGGCCTGGTCCGGATGTTCGTCCGGGTCGAAGACCAGGCCGGAAACCTGATCGTCGGCCTCAACGAACACAATTTTGGGATCACCGTGTCGCCCAAGGGGGCCAACTCGCCCGTCGATCCGGACCAAACGACGGTGGGTACCGAGATTTCTGCGGAAAAGATCACCTCCCTGACCATCGATTCCTCGGGATCCATGCAGGCCATCATCCTCGGCACGGAGAACGCGACCCGGATGCAGGTGGCCAAGGACGCGGCAAAGCTCTTCGTGGACCTCCTGGAGTCGGGGGACCGGGCCGCCGTTGTCGATTTCGACTCCGACGCGAGGGTGGCCCAGCAGTTGACGGGAGACAAGGACGCCTTGGAACGGGCAATCGACGCCCTTCAGGCCGAAGGGGCCACGAACATTGGGGACGCCCTGAGCAAGGCGATCGAGGCGGTGGGCAACCGGCCGGGGAAACGGGCGGTGATCCTGCTGACCGACGGCGACGACACCGTGGATACGGTGCTCGGGGGGCCGAGCGCGTGGCTGGGGAATCCGGACAGCACGCGCAATAACGCGCTGGAAGAGGCGAAACGGGCCAACTTGGTGGTCTACACGATCGGGCTCGGGGAGGATCTGTCGGAGGACGGTCTTGCGACCCTGCAGACGATCGCGGTCGAGACCGGGGGCGAGTTCTTCACGGCGATCACCGCGGAGGATCTCCGGGAGGTGTTCCGGGAGGAGATCCCCGACGCGGTGGAACGGCAGCCGCCGCAGGAGACCTACGTACTGGAGTTTCCGAGCCCCTTCCCCGCGGACCCCCTTGCGGACCGGGAGTACGGGCTTCTGGTGACCGTGCGCTACGAGAATGCGAACGGGAACCTGACGGGCAAACAGTCGGCTTCGTATCTCGTGCCGGCTCGGTGAGCGGCAAAAAGGACGGCGAGACATGGCGAACGATCGGTGGACGGGAACGGTCGCGTGGGTGGGTGGGGCGCTGCTTCTGGCTTCGTCCCTGGTGCTCCAGGGATGCGGGAGCGCCGACGATTTCGAAGCGGGATCGCGCCTCGTCATCGTCAATATCGTGGACAGCGAAAACAGCGCTAACACACCGGTATTTTTCGTTGTCGAGGAAACCGACGACACCGGAGAGGATGGTCAACCGGACACGAGCGACCCCGGGGAGAACGACGGCTTCCCGGACGAGGGGGAGACCATCGTCACCGACCTCGAAAACGACATGGTGGATATCACGGTGCGCAACCAGCCGCGCCCCGGGGTACCGGAGGTGCCGGAGCTCTTTGTCCACACCGTGGTCGTGACCTACCGGGACAAGTTCGGTCGACCCCTCGGGTTTCTCCCCACGGATCAGCAGCAGGTGATCCAGAGCGTGTCGGCCAGCGTGGAACAGGACGAAGAGGTTACCCTCGAAGACGTCGTTGTCCTTTCAAAATTCGTAAAGGAGGCCTGGCTGAGGCAGGTTTTCCTCTTTGATTTTCCAGAGCAGAAGGCGAACCTGGATCGGCTGACGGCCACCATCGACATCTATGCGACTGACATCTTGAACGACGACGACGTCCACGCCCAGGGGAGCATCACCCTGTGGCTCGTGGACCCGAACCGATGAGGCTGACCATGCAGCTCGCACAGAAGTGGGCCCGCACGGGGCGTGTCTTGGCGGGCGTGGTACTACTGGCCGCGGCGGTGTCGTTTGTCGCTGTCCTGTCCGGGTGCGGGAGCGAGAGCGGCACCGGGGCGCCGCGACCTCCGTCTCCGGTCCAGACCGGAGCGGACGAACCCACCGCTGGTGAAGGCGGCGTCCTCACGCTGGCGGCCCCGAGCCCCGGCACCCTCACCGTGGGCGTGGGGACGAGCGCGATCGTGGCGACCCTCACGGACGAGAGCGGCGCGCCCGTGGCCGGGCAGACGGTGCGGTTTTCGGCCTCCCCCACCGGCGTGGTCGCGCTGAGCGCCAGTTCCGCGGTGACCGGCGCCGACGGCACGGCCGCGGTCACGGCCACGGGGCTCTCCGCCGGCACGGCCTCCATCGTGGCCACGTTCGGTTCCCTGCGTTCCACAGAGGTCACCCTCACGGTGTTGGCCCCGAACGTGAGCCTCTCGGTTTCCGCCGATGCGGCCACGGTGAGCGCGCCGGGGGCGGGCGGGGTGGAGGTCACGGCCACGGTCACCGACCACCAGGGGAACCCGATCGAGGGGTTGGAAAGCGAGATCTCTTTCGTCACGAGCCTGGGGGAGCTGTCAGCCGTGAGTTCCCCGGCCGCCGGGCAGTACCGGGCGGTGCTCACGAGCACCGAGGCGGGCACGGCCGAGGTGACGGCCGAGGTGCTTAGCGCCCAATCCACCTCGGTATCGGTCCGGTTCGACCCCGGACCGGTGGAAAATTTTACGCTCAGCCCGGCCCCGAGCCAGATCGCGCCCGGCGGCACGTCGACCTTGAGCCTCACGGCGTCCGACGGATTCGGTAACCCCATCGAGGGCGCGGTCGCTCTCGCGTTGGAAACCACCCCGGACGGCATCGCGACCCTCGGGAGCGCGGAGGTGTCGTTGGACGACGGGGAGGCCGAGGTGACGCTGGGAGCCACGGCCGTGGGCACCGTCACCGTCCGCGCCACTCTCGATGGGGAAGAGCGCACGGCGGAGATCGTGGTGGTCGAGAGCCAGGAGGGCCAGCCGGCGAGCATCGCCGTGACGGTGGATCCCCCGGACGGCACCATCAACGTGAAGGACGTGGGAGGGGTGGATCTGGCCACCTTGTCCATCACGGTGCAGGACGTGTTCGGAAACCCGATCCAGGATTTTCCCAACAACGTGCAGGTGACGATCGTGGACGGTCCCGGCGGGGGCGAGAACCTGGATGGGAACGGGTTGGGGGTTCCGCTGAAGCTCAGCACCGTGAACGGCCAGGCCTCGGCTCCTCTCCAGGCCGGCACGCTGCCCGGCACGGTGCGGATCCTCGTAGAGGTTCTCCGGGACAAAGACGGCAACCCGCTGGACCCCCCGCTCGCGACGGTGGTTCCCCGCATCGTGATCGAGGCGGGCCCGCCGTTCAGCGTGTTTTTGAGCCGGTCCAACTCCATCGACGACAACAGCGACGGTACCCTGACCCACGAGTATTTTGCCGTGGTCTCCGACCGGTACGGAAACGCAGTTCCGGATGGGACGGCGGTCTTTTTTGGGCAGTTCGGCAACATCCTGCTGGAGGGTGGCGACGGATCGGTGGATGAAGGGGGGACGGTGTTTCGCACGGGTGCGGATCTTTCGGAGGTATCCGAGGGCGACACGTTGGCCATTCTGGAGGGCGGGGCCCGCGGCGGGTACGTGATCGCGGCGGTGAACGAGGCCGCGGGCGAACTCACCGTGTCCACGCCGTTTCCCTCCGCCGGAGGGGCGCTGGCGTTCGCCGTCGGGAACAACTTCGACGGCGGTGTGTTGACCTCCACGGTCCAGACCTCCACCTTGGGCGGCGTGGCGCGCTGGGCCAACACGTATCCCGGCGAACTGGTGAACAGCCCCGTGTACGTGTACGCCGAGACCGAGGGACGGAATCTGGGCAACGCGCGGTTTTACAGACTGGCCTGGGTGGCGCCCACGCTGGTTACGATCATTGGACCCGACGAGGGGAACCCCGGCGACACGCTGGAGTTTACGGTGACCGTGACCGACAGCGCCTCGCCGGCGCACTACACGGTCGCAAACCTAAATCTTACCGTGTCGGCGACGGACGGAACCCTGAGCAAAACCAGTCTGACCACGGACGCGGCGGGAACCGACACGTTTACGTGGCAGGTGCCGGGTTCCGCGGCCTCGGGCGACTCGTTCACGATCACCGTGACGGCCTCGGACGGGACCCAGGCGACCCACGATGTGTCGGTAGGTTCGAACACCGGGGCTTCGACGGTGATTACGTTGATTGGACCGACCACTGTTGGTGTTTCGGAGTCGAACACCTACCACGCATATTTCCAAGATGCGGATGACAACGCTTTGGTGGGAGAAATCATCTCGATCTCTGCAAGCGGTGGCACCTTGGACAAAACGTCGGAATCAACGGATGTACTCGGTGAGGTCGAATTTCTCTGGACTTCGCCAAATCAGCCAGGGACCTACGAGCTTGTCGTGACCGCTCCGGACGGCACCTCAAAGAGTCGCTCGGTGGTGGTCCAGTAGCGTCCGTCATGTTGAACGAACGCCTGCGCCGGTTCCGGGAGGAGGGTGGCGAGCCTCTGGTCCCCATCTGGATCGAGACCCTCCCGCCGGAGGAGGCGCTCGTCGAGCTCCGGGGGCGGGAGGGGCCGGTGTTCCGGATCCAGGAGGCCCGGTTCCTGGGGCTCCTGGGCCGGGCCGACGAGGCGAGGGAGGTGTTGGCGGGCCTCGGGGAGCTTCCCCGGGGCCTTGCTCTCCTGCGGGACGCCGTGGCCGCGGAGCTCGGGGAGGCGAAACCCCGAACCGAGGAGCCGGAGCCCGAGGCCGCCCCCATCGCCTCGAAGACCCTGGCCGAGATCTACGCCCGCCAGGGCGACGTGGACGGGGCCGTGGCGATGTACCGCGAGGTACTGGCCCGGAACCCGGACGACGTGGAGGCCCGGGAGAGGCTGCGCGAGCTCCTGGGGCGGGAGGCCCGGCCGGCCGAGGCGGGCCTGGCGGCGCGACTCGAGGCCTGGCTCGGCCGGGTTCGGGCCTGGAGGAGGGTGCTCGGTGTCTGATCTCTACGCGGGGCTCGAAGACCTCTGCACCCGGCTTTCCGGGGTTCGGGCGGCCCTGGTGCTGGAGCGCTCCGGCATCGAGGTGGCCAGTTGGGGGGAGGCGGATTTCGAGACCGCGGCGGCCGAACTGGCCGAGCTGTGGGCGGCCGCGGCCCGCACCGAGAGCGTGGGGGAGGGGCTACGCGGCCTCGTGCTGGAGGCCGACGGCGAGGTCTGGACTCTGACGGCGCTGGGCCGGGACTATTTGCTGGCGATCCTCGCGGCCGAGGCCGTGCCGGCCGGCAAGGTCCGGTTCTACGCCGGGGAGTGGGCCCGGGCCCACCGGGAGGAGTTCGCGTGAGGGTGCTCGTGGTCCACGGTCCCAATCTGAACCTCCTGGGGGAGCGGGAGCCCGGCGTCTACGGGGCCGGGACCCTCGAGGCCGTGAACGCCCGGCTCGGGACGCTGGCCGCGGAGCTCGGCGTCGAGCTCGAGTTCTTCCAGTCGAATCACGAGGGGGCGCTCGTGGACCGGATCCAGGAGGCCCGGGGTCGGGCCGCCGGGATCCTGATCAACCCGGCCGCCTACACCCATACGAGCGTGGCGATCCGCGACGCCCTCCTGGCTGTGGGGCTTCCCTTCGTGGAGGTCCACCTCTCCAACGTCCACGCCCGGGAGCCGTTTCGCCACCGCTCGCTTCTGGCCGACCGGGCCGTGGGGGTGGTCATGGGCTTCGGCGCCGAGAGCTACCTCATGGGGCTCCGGGGCCTCGTGGCCCACCTGCGACGGGGCGGCCCGTAACGGTTTGCCGGGGCGGGGGCTCCGGAGTACAGTTTTTCCCCAATCTCCCGCACACCATTGCTTTTCCGGAAGGAGCGTTCCATGCAACTGCCCAGCGATCTTCTCTACCACCCGGAGCACACCTGGGCCCGGATCGAGGGCGGGGTGGCCACGGTGGGCATCACCGACTTCGCCCAGAAGGAGCTCGGCGACGTGGTGTACGTGGAGCTCCCGGAGACGGGCCGCACCCTCGCGGTGGGCGAGGTGTTCGGCACCGTGGAGTCCACCAAATCGGTGTCGGAGCTCTATAGCCCGGTGGCCGGCGAGGTGGTCGAGGTGAACGCCGAGCTCGAGGACGCGCCCGAGCGGATCAACGAGGATCCCTACGGCGCCGGATGGATGGTTCGGGTGCGGCTGGCCCCGGACTTCGACCGCTCGGCGCTCTTGGACGCCGAGGCCTACCGGGCGCGGGTGGAGAAGTAGGAGGCCCGATGGCCATCGACCGCGACAAGGTCGCCCGCGCGGCGCTTCGGTACATCCAGAAGGGCCAGTACGAGAAGGCCGCCGAGGAGTACAAGCGGCTCCTGGCCCTCGACCCCCGGGACATGCGCGCTCGGCTCAGGCTCCTGGAGCTCTACGGCCGCATGGGCAAGCGCAAGGAGGTGGTCGAGGAGAGCGAGCGGGTGGCTGAGGTCTACGCCGACCAGGGGTTCTACCTCAAGGCCATCGCGGTCTACAAACAGGCGGCCCGTCACGACCCCGAAAATCCCGGGCTGTGGCGGGCCATGGGCGAGATGTATGCGAAGCAGGGGCTCGTGGGCGACGCGCTCGCCTCGTTCAAGCGGGCCGTGGAGCTCCTGCGGGCCCAACACCTCACGGCCGAGGCCCAGGAGCTCCTGGGCCGCATGGAGCAGATGGCCCCGGACAACGCGGCCATCAAGGTGCACCTGGCGGAGCTCTACCTCGAGGACGGCCGGATGGGGGCCTTCGAGGAGGTGCTCGGGAAGCTCATGCTCCAGCTCCGGGGCGAGGGGCGGAACCGGAAGCTCCTCCAAATCCTGGAGGGGTTTTACGAGCGCTCCGGCAAGGCCCTGGCCGTGGGCCGGCGGCTCGCGGAACTGCTGGTGGACCTGGGGGAGGAGGAACGGGCCCTCGAGGTGATCCGCGAGGGGCTGGCCGCGGACCCCGGCGACCGGGATCTGCGGCTCCTGGCGCTCCGGGCGTACCTGATCCTTGGCCAGCTCGCCGAGGCCCGCAAGGTGGCGCTGGACCTCTACGAGGAGGATCCCGAGGACCTCTTCCTCCTGGAGCAGCTCGCGGCCATCGCCCAGGCCCGGGGCGACCGGAAGGAACTGGCCGACGCTTACCGGGCCATGGCCAAGGTGTACGGCCGGCGGGGCATCGAGGACAAGGAGGCCCTTTACTACCGCAAGGTGCTCGAGATCGTGCCCGACGACGCCGAGGCCCGGCTGGCCCTTGGGGAGGTGTTGGAGATGCCTCCGCCCTCCGAGGAGGCCGAGGCGTGGGAAGGCGGCCCGGTCATCGCCGAGGAGGAGCCGGGGGCCGAGGGCCCGGACCCCCTCGAGGACGAGATCCTGGAGGTGGAGCTCTACCTCAAGTACGGCATGGACGAGCAGGCCGCGGAGAAGCTCCGCTCCCTGGTGGAACGGGCCCCGGCCCGGATCGATCTCCGGAGGAAGCTCCGGGACGCCTGCGAGCGGCGGGGCGACCGGGAGGGATGGGTGCGGGAGCAGCTCCAGATCGCGGAGCTCCTCTTACAGGAACGCCGGGAGAACGAGGCCCTGCGGGCCTACCAGTCGGTGCTCGAGGTCGACCCCCAGAACGCCGAGGCGCGAAAGGCCATCCAGTACCTGAAGCCGGGCGCCGTGGAGGGGGCGGCCCCGGCCGTTGAGATCGAGCTCGACGCCTCGGCCATCGAGTTCGTGGAGGGGGAAGCCGGGGAACAGGTGGTCCGCCGGGGCGCCCGGGAGGCCACGGCCGAGGACTCCGACGCCCTTCGGGAGGGGCTTGCCGAGGCCGAGTTCCTGGAGGCCCAGGGCCGAAAAGACGAGGCCGTGCAGGCGCTCCTGCGGCTTAAGGACCGGTTCCCGGGGTCGCCCCACGTGCTCGCCCGCCTCGAGGTTCTGGGCTGGTCCCCGCGGGCCGAGGAGGACGAGGGGTTCGTGGACCTCCAGGCCGAGGTGCTCGACGATTCGGGGCTGCGCTTCGAGGGGTTCGAGGACTTCGAGGTCTCGGAACTCGACGACATCGTCACCGAGTTCAAGGCCGGCATCGCCGAGAAGCTCGAGGAGGGGGACTTCGACACCCACTACCACCTCGGCACGGCGTACCGGGAGATGGGCCTCGTCGAGGAGGCCCTCGAGGAGTTCCGGATCGCGGCCCGGTCGCCAGAAAAGGCCCGGGAGGCCTACGCGGCCATGGCGAGTCTCTACCGCGAGCAAGGAAACCGGGCCGATGCCCGCTCGGCCCTGAAGATGGCCCTGGCCGTGCCTTCGAACGCCCCCGAGGACCGGGCGGCGATCCTCTACGAGCTGGGGGACCTCTCGGAGGAGGAGGGCGACCTGGAGGGCGCGCTCCGGCATTTCGAGAAGGCCGAGGCCGAGGCCCCGGGGTTCCGGGACGTGGCCTCGCGGCTCCGGAAGCTCCGGGCCGTGCGGGAGGGGGCGTAGGCCGTGTGGCGAGGCCTGGGTCTCAGCCGCGACCCGTTCTCGCCGGTGGCGGACGGAGGACTATTCTGGGAAACCCCGGAGCGGGAGGCCGTGCGGCGAGGCGCCGTGGAGGCGCTCCAAAAGGGGAGGCCGGTCGCCCTCACAGGCCCCGGGGGGAGCGGCCGCGACACCCTGGTGGCGAGCATCGCCGACGACGCCCTGGCCCGGGGGATGCCGGTGCTTTGGGTGCCTGCAACGGAAGGGGACTTTCTGGCGGCCGCGCTCGAGGCGATCGGGGCCGCGCCCGCGGGGGAGGATCGGGCCGCGCTCCTGTGCGAAGCGATTTGGGAACGGTTCCAGGAAGCGGGGCCCGTGGTGGTAGCCGTGGAAGGCGCCCCCGACGCCGAAGCCTTGGCCGAGTTGGGGTTTCTGGCCGGGCTTCGGGTGGCCGGCCAACCCCTGGCCCTGCCCCTCTGGGTTCACGAAGGCGCCCCGCCGGACTGGGCCGAGGAGGCGCCGGTGCCGCCGGTGTTTCCCGAGGACCTGCGGGAGTTCCTGTTTCACCGCCTCGCCGCCTGCGGAGGTCCGGACCTCCTGCCCCCGGCCGTGCTCGACGCCCTGGCCAACCGGGCCGAGGGGCTGGGCTACGCCCTCGCCCTGGGCCGCCGGGAGCTCCGGCGCCTGGCGTTCCGGGGTCGCGACGAAGAGGGGGCCGGGTCGGGCGCGGGAGCCGTGCTGCCGGCCGACGCCCTCGACGAGGTCGAGGACCTTCTCTCGGCCCTCGGTCCCGACGAAGCCGGGGCGTGAAGCCCGGCACGCCCGTGCGTTTTGACTCCCCCCGCCCCGGGTGCTAGCATGATCGGTCCGGTGGAGTCCGGGGCTTTCGGGCCGCCGACTCCGGCCGCCGGCCGACCCATCCCGCCCGCCGAGACGACCCCCGTAGCGTAAGCCATCCTCCCAAAGCCCCGCCGCCCGCGCGGCGGGTGGAGCCGAATCATGTTCCAAGCCGTACTGACGAAGATCTTCGGAAGCAAGAACGACCGCGAGCTCAAGCGCATCCGGCCCGTCGTGGAGCGGATCAACGAACTCGAGCCCCGGTTCCAGGCCCTGAGCGACGACGAGCTCAAGGCCATGACCCCCCGGTTCAAGGAGCGGCTGGCCGCCGGGGAGCCGCTCGACGACCTCCTGCCCGAGGCGTTCGCCACCGTGCGGGAGGCGGCGCGCCGGGTCCTGGGCATGCGCCACTTCGACGTGCAGCTCATCGGCGGCATCGTGCTACACGAGGGGAAGATCGCCGAGATGAAAACGGGCGAGGGAAAAACCCTGGTGGCCACCCTGCCGGTGTACCTCAACGCCCTCACGGGCCGGGGGGTGCACGTGGTCACGGTGAACGACTACCTGGCCCGCCGTGACGCCGAATGGATGGGCGAGGTGTACCGGTTCCTGGGCATGACCGTCGGCATCATCGTCCACGGGCTCAACGACCAAGAGCGCCGCGAGGCCTACGCCGCCGACATCACCTACGGCACGAACAACGAGTTCGGGTTCGACTACCTCCGGGACAACATGAAGTTCCGGCTGGAGGACTACGTCCAGCGGGAGTTCCACTACGCCATCGTGGACGAGGTGGACTCGATCCTGATCGATGAGGCCCGGACCCCGCTCATCATCTCGGGGCCCTCGGAGGATTCCACCGAGAAGTACTACGTGATCGACAAGATCATTCCGCACCTGCGGAAGGCCCAGGCCGAGGACGGCTCCGACGGCGACTACACCGTGGACGAGAAGCTCAAGCAGGTGATCCTGACCGAGCAGGGCGTAAGCAAGGTGGAGAAGCTCCTGGGGATCGAGAACCTCTACGACCCCAGGGAGATCGAGACGCTCCACCACGTGAACCAGGCCCTCCGGGCCCATGTGCTGTTCAAGCGCGACGTGGACTACGTGGTCAAGGACGGCAAGGTCATCATCGTCGACGAGTTCACCGGCCGGCTCATGCCGGGCCGGCGGTGGAGCGACGGGCTCCACCAGGCCATCGAGGCCAAGGAGGGGGTGAAGATCGAGAGCGAGAACCAGACGCTCGCCACGGTCACCTTCCAGAACTATTTCCGGATGTACGAGAAGCTGGCCGGCATGACCGGTACGGCCGACACCGAGGCCGTGGAGTTCAAGCAGATCTACGACCTCGACGTGGTGGTCATCCCCACGAACAAGCCGATGATCCGCCAGGACCACGGCGACGTGGTGTACCGGACCAAGAAGGAGAAGTTCGAGGCCGTGGTGGCCGAGATCGAGGAGTGTCACAGGCGGGGCCAGCCGGTGCTCGTGGGCACCATCTCCATCGAGGACTCGGAGAAGCTCTCCCGGATGCTCAAGCGCCGGGGGGTTCCCCACCACGTGCTCAACGCCAAGTACCACGAGAAGGAAGCCGAGATCGTGGCCCAGGCCGGCCGCAAGGGCGCGGTTACCATCTCCACGAACATGGCCGGCCGGGGCACCGACATCATGCTGGGCGGGAACCCGGTGTTCCTGGCCCGGGCCGAGGCCGACCCCCACGAGGACCCCGAGGGGTACGAGGCTGCGCTGGCCAAATACAAGGAAATCTGCGCCAAGGAGAAGGAGGAGGTGATCGCCCTCGGGGGCCTGCACATCATCGGCACCGAGCGCCACGAGAGCCGGCGGATCGACAACCAGCTCCGGGGCCGGGCGGGCCGGCAGGGGGACCCGGGCTCCAGCCGGTTCTATGTGAGCCTCGAGGACGATCTCATGCGGATCTTCGGGTCCGAGCGGATCTCGGGGCTCCTCACCAAGCTGGGGCTCCAGGAGGGCGAGGACATCCAGCACCCCTGGATCACCAAGGCCATCGAGAACGCCCAGAAGAAGGTCGAGGCCCACAACTTCGACATCCGAAAACACCTCCTCGAGTACGACGACGTGATGAACAAGCAGCGGGAGGCCATCTACCGCTGGCGCCGCGAGGTGCTCGGGGCCGAGGACCTGACCGACGAGATCAAGGAGATGGCCGCCGCGGTGGCCGAGGGTCTCGTGGCCGATCGGTGCCCGGCCGACGAACCGCCCGAGAAGTGGGACCTCCAGGGGTTGCGGGAGCTCCTGTTCAAGCAGTTCCACATCCAGCTCGAGGCCTCCGACGACGAGCTGCGGGCGCTGAAGGACAAGCTCTCCGACCACGTGGTGGAGCGGGTTCTCGCCCGCTACGACCAGAAGCTCGAGGAGTTCGGCCCCGACATGGCGGCGCGGCTCCAGAAGTACGTGCTGCTCCAGTCCATCGACGCCCACTGGAAGGACCACCTGCTGAGCATGGACCACCTCAAGGAGGGCGTGGGGCTCCGGGGGTACGCCCAGGAGAACCCGCTGGTGGTGTACAAAAAGGAGGGCTACGAGCTCTTCATGTCGATGCGCGACCGGATCGAGGAGGACGTGCTCCAGAAGCTCTTCCTGATCCAGATCGTGCGCGAGGAGGAGGCCCGGGAGCTCGAACAGCCCTCCCGGCCTGCCCGGATGGTGCTGTCCCACGGCAGCCGCCCGGCCGCGGCCCAGGGGCCGGTGCGGCGCGAGGGGCCCCGGGTGGGGCGGAACGACCCCTGCCCCTGCGGGAGCGGCAAGAAGTACAAGAAGTGCTGCGGGGCCGTTTCGGCCCAGGCGGGGGCCGCGTGATCCCGGCGGGGTTTCGGTTCGGGGCGGCCGAGGCCGGGGTGAAGGCGCCGGGCCGCCTCGACATGGGGCTGTTGTGGAGCGAGCGGCCGGCCGCGGCCGCCGGGGTGTTCACCCGGAACCGGGTGGTGGCCGCGCCGGTGGTCCTGTGCCGGGAGCGGATCGCCCGGGGCACGGCCCGCGCGGTGCTCGTGAACGCCGGAAACGCCAACGCATGCACCGGGGAGGCCGGGCTCAGCGACGCCCGGCGGGTGGCCGCGGCCGCGGCCCGGGAGCTCGGGGTGACCGAGGACGATGTGCTCGTGTGCTCCACCGGGGTGATCGGGGCGCGGCTCCCCGTGGACCGGATGGAGGCCGCGATCCCCGCGCTTCGCTCGTCCCTCGGGACCGACCCCGATCCCTTCGCCCGCTCGATCCTCACCACCGACCGGTTCCCCAAGGTCTCCGCCCGGTCGTTTCCGGCGGACGGCGCCGAGGTGCGGCTCGTGGGGGTGGCCAAGGGGGCCGGCATGATCCGGCCCGACATGGGCACGATGCTCGCGTTCCTGGCCACCGACGCCCGGGTGGGGCCGGAGGCGCTCGGCCGGGTGCTCCGCCAGGCCGTGGACCGCACCTTCAACCGGATCACGGTGGACGGCGACACCTCCACCAACGACACGGTGCTCCTGCTGGCCAACGGCGCGGCCGGAGGGCCGGCGCTCGAGGACGCCCCGGAGGGGTTCGGGGCCTTCGCCGAGGCCGTGGAGAGCGTGTGCCGGGACCTCGCCCGCATGATCGTGGCCGACGGCGAGGGGGCCACCAAGGTGGTGGACGTGGTGGTGGAAGGGGCCGCGGACGACGCCTCGGCCCTTCGGATCGCGCGCGCCGTGGCCGAAAGCCCCCTTGTGAAGACCGCGATCCACGGGGAGGACCCCAACTGGGGCCGGATCGCCGCGGCCATGGGGCGGTCGGGCGGATACGGGGGCGGCCCGTTCGCGATCGAGGTAGGCGGGGTGGAAATCGTGCGGGACGGCCTGGCCGTCGGGGCCGACGCCGAGGTCCGGGCCCACGAGGTGATGAAGGGGCGGGAGTACGCGATCCGGATCCGGCTCGCCGAGGGCGAGGGCACGGCCACCGTGACGACCTGCGATCTCTCGGCGGAATACGTGCGGATCAACGCGGACTACAGAAGCTAGAAGGCGAGGAGGCTAGGACGCTGGGAGGCCGAACCCCCGTGCGGCCGGGAGTAGGGCCGGCGTTCTGGCCCCCTGCATTCCAGCCTCCCAGCTTCCCAGCTTTGTAGCCTTCCCGGAGGGAAACTCCATGGATGACGCTGTCTTCGAGTTTTTCAAGCGCCTGGCCGATGCCCCGAGCCCGTCGGGGTTCGAGCAGCCGGGCCAGCGCGTGTGGCGGGCCCACGTGGGGCCCCACGTGGACGAGATCGGCTCGGACGTCATGGGGAACACCTGGGGCGTGCTCAAGGGCCCCGACCGGCCCCGGGTCATGCTGGCCGGCCACGTGGACGAGATCGGCCTCATGGTCCGGTACATCGACGACCAGGGGTTCCTCTACTTCGCCCCGATCGGGGGCGTGGACGCCCATCTCCTGCCCGGCCAGCGGGTGCGGGTCCACGGCCGGGAGGGGCAGGTCACCGGGGTGATCGGCCGAAAGCCGATCCATCTCCTGGAGCAGGACGAGCGCAGCAAGGTGGCCAAGGTGAAGGACCTGTGCATCGACATCGGCGCGGCGAGCAGGGAGGAGGCGGAAGCCCGGGTGGCCGTGGGCGACCCGGTGACTTTCGCCTTCGAGATGGAGCGGCTCCTCGGCGACCGGGTGGCGAGCCGGGGGCTCGACGACAAGATGGGCAGTTTCATCGTGGCCGAGACCCTGCGCCGGCTCGCGGCCCGAAAGGGCGAGCTCACCTGCTCGGTGTACGGGGTGTCCACGGTCCAGGAGGAGGTGGGTCTGCGGGGGGCGCGCACGAGCGCCTTCGGCATCGATCCCGACGTGGGGATCTGCGTGGAGGTGACCTTTGCCACCGACCACCCCGGCGTGGACAAGAAGGCCGTGGGCGACGTGCAGGTGGGCAAGGGCCCGGTCCTGTCCCGGGGCGCCAACATCAACCCCAAGCTCTTCGACCTTCTGGTGGAGACCGCCCGGGACGAGGGGATTCCGCTGCAGTTCGAGGCCGCGCCCCGGGCCACCGGCACCGACGCCAACGTGATGCAGCTCAACCGCGCGGGGGTGGCCACGGCCCTGGTGGAGGTGCCCCTGCGATACATGCACACCCCCTCCGAGATCCTGAGTCTCTCGGACGTGGAGCACGCCATCGCCCTGCTCACGGCCGTGCTTCTTCGGATCGGCCCCGACCGGGACTGGATTCCGCAGTAGGAGGGGCTGGGAGGCTGGGACGCTGGAAGGCTGGAAGGCCAGAAGGCTATTCCCCAGGCGGCGAGAACGGCGCGGAAACCGATCGGCGGGGGATGGAGACTGGCCCCGGGCACGGCCGGGGGCCGGCTGGGGCTGCCTCTGCTGTCACGGGATTTTTTTCGCGGGAAAGGGCGGGACGCAAAGAGGAAATCGTTGGGACCCGAGCTTCCCAGCTTTCCAGCCTTCTAGCCTTCCAGCCAAAAGGATCGATCCTTGATCGAAGAGACCGGAACGGTGGTGGAGGTGCGGGCCGGGCGTGCCCTGGTGCAGACCGAGCGGGGCGCGGCCTGCGAGGGGTGTGCGGCCCGGGGGGCCTGCTCCCACCTGGGGGGAAGCCGCGAGGCGCGGGTGTGGGTACGCGATCCCCTGGGCGCGCGGCCGGGGGAACGCGTCGTGGTGGCCGTGCCGGAACAGGCCGTGATGCGGGCCTCGTTCTGGGTGTACCTGGTGCCGGTGGCCGCCCTGGTGGTGGGCGCCGTGGCGGGAAACGCCCTGGGGCCCCGGCTGGGCATCGGGGCCGACGGGGGGGCTGCGGCGTTGGGACTCGCCGCCATGGCCCTGGCCCTGGTGGCCTCCCGTTGGGCGGGGAGAGGGGCGGCGGTTCCCCGGATCGTTCGGAGGGCGTGACGTGGCCAAGAAGGCCGAGGGCGTGAAGGTCGTCTGCACCAACAAGAAGGCCCGGCGCGACTACCACATCGAGGAGACGGTGGAGGCCGGGCTCGTGCTCCGGGGTTCCGAGGTGAAGAGCCTGCGGGAGGGCAAGGCCAACCTCACCGACGCCTACGCCCGGATCGAGAACGGGGAGGCGTGGATCTCGGGGCTCCACATCTCGCCCTATCCCCACGGCCGCCGCGAGGAGCAGGCCCCGGACCGGGACAAGAAGCTTCTCCTGCACGCCTACGAGATCCGGCGGCTCCACGGCAAGATCCGCCAGAAGGGGTACAGCCTCATTCCCCTGCGGGTGTACTTCCGGGGGGGGTACGCCAAGGTGGAGCTGGGGCTCGGGCGCGGGAAGAAGCTCTACGACAAGCGCGAGGACATCAAGCGGGCCGATGCCAAACGGGAGATGGAGCGCGCGATGCGTCGCCGGTAGGGCGGAAACAGAACCGGGTTTCCGGGCCCCCGCGGGAGATCCGCAGGGGCTTTTTGCGGTGGGGGTCCGAGGGCACAGGGCGAGAAGTGGGCAGCGGTTTCCGGAAAAAGCGGGCCCGCCCGGGGCTGCGGTTGAGTACCGGCGGTTGGTTGTTCTGGTCTAACTTGTTGAACGAAAAAGGTTTTCTCCTGGGTCGCCTTGGCCTATCGTAACCGTTCGGGCAACCCCTAGGCGGCGGAGGAGTCCGTGGAACGCGGTGAACGGCGGGTGCGGTTCCGGGGGAAACCCTACACGCTCGTACCCTTGGGGCCCGACGACCCGGAGCGGATCGCCCTGGCGGAGGGGGAACCCGCCTTCGCCCGGCGGTTCGCCCCCGAGCGGTTCGTGGCGGGCCGGGCGGTGGCCCCCGACGAGGCGCCGGACGACCTGCTGGGGTTCTACGCGGTGGCCCACTCGGGCGATCCCGGCGTGCTCGACGACACCCTGATCTTCGTTTCCCCCCGGGCGCGGGGGCAGGGCCTGAGCCACCTCCTGATCTGGGGCGTGTACCGGGACCTCTTGGAGCGCCCCGGCATCTTCCACCTGAGCGAGCCCGGCGACGTGCCCCGGCTCGATCTGCACGTGCGCTGCGGGTTCGCCCCGCCGGTGCGCCCCCTGGTGGACGGGCGGATCCGGGTGGGGAAGTACGACCTGCACACCGTGCTCGCCCGCCTCGAGTCCGAGGACGAGATTGAGCCCCTGGGCGAGGACGAAGAGGACGACCCCTGGCTGGGGTGAGCCGGCCCGGGACTCCTTGACCCTTTCCCGGGGCGTCCTCTATGGTAGCCGACGTCTCCGAGCGGTCGTCATCGCCTACCGACCCCGAGGGGGGCCCACGGCGGGCCGCCGACGGGTCGGGGCGGAAACGCCCCGGCCTCCCGCGCTTGGAAAGGAGACCGGCAGAGGCGTCGTGTGCAAACGGGCCCTCCCCGGCCGAGCGCGGGGAGGGTTTTTTTGCGCCGCTGCCCGGAGGACGCATGGGATTTTTCGCGGACGCCTTCACGACGGCCGGCCGGCTGATCGCTTCGGGGGACCCGGAGGTCTGGACC
Source organism: Deferrisoma palaeochoriense (assembly GCF_054656955.1). Classification (NCBI taxonomy): domain Bacteria; kingdom Pseudomonadati; phylum Thermodesulfobacteriota; class Deferrisomatia; order Deferrisomatales; family Deferrisomataceae; genus Deferrisoma; species Deferrisoma palaeochoriense. The sequence goes on along the minus strand of NZ_BAAHXI010000017.1, from coordinate 19,814 downwards.
GCGGTCGGCACGAGCCTGTGGGTCTCGGCGAGCGCCTCGGCCCTGGCGTCCCTCGTGGCCGTGCCGGCGGGGGTGGCCGTGGTGCTCGGCCGGTTCCCGGGCCGCTCCGGCGTGCTCCTCCTCCTCAACACCCTGATGGCCCTGCCGACGGTCGTGGTGGGGCTCTTCGTGTACGCCCTGCTGGGGCGGCAGGGGCCGCTGGGCGCCTGGGGTCTTCTCTACACCCCGGCCGGGGTGGTGTTGGGGGAGTTCGTGCTGGTGGTCCCCCTCATGACCAACCTGGTCGCGGCGGCGGTGGAGGGCCTCGATGCCCGGTTCCACCAGACCTGCCGGTCGCTGGGGCTGTCCGGAGCGGCCGCGGGGTGGCTCGCCCTGTGGGAGGCCCGAACCGGGATCCTCGCGGCCCTCGTGGCCGGGTTCGGCCGGGCCATTGGGGAGGTGGGGGTGGCCATGATGATCGGGGGCAACATCCGGGGCTACACCCGCACCATGACCACCGCCATCGCCCTGGAGACGAGCAAGGGGGAGTTCGAGCTGGGGCTTGCCCTGGGGCTCGTGCTCCTGGTTGTGGCCCTGGGGGTCAACGCGGCGCTGTTCGGGCTGCGACGGAGGCCGGGATGATCGCCTACCGGGCCGAGGGGGTGGTCATCGAGCGGGGGGGCCGCGAGGTGCTCCGGGCGGAGCGGTTCGATGTGCCCGCCGGGGGGCTTGCGGCCCTGGTCGGGCCCAACGGTTCGGGGAAAACCTCGCTCCTCGAGGTGCTGGCCCTGCTCCGGCGCCCGGCCGGGGGGAGGTTGTGGCTGTTCGGGGAGCCCGTGGGCGGCGGCGCGCCCCGGCCCGAGATCGGGTACCTGCCCCAGGCGCCGTATCTGTTCGACCGCACGGTGGCCTCCAACGTGGCCTGGGCCCTTCGGGCCCGGGGTGTGCGGGGTCCGGAGGCGGCCCGCCGCATCGCCGAGGCCCTGGAGCAGGTGGGGCTCGGGGAGCTTCGCGGGCGCGGGGCCACCCGGCTGAGCGGGGGGGAGGCCCAGCGCCTCGCCCTGGCGCGGGTGTTGGCCCAGGAGCCCCGGGTGCTCCTCCTGGACGAACCGCTCAACCACCTCGACCCCGAGAGCCGGGAGCGGATCGAGGCCGTGGTGGGCCGCTGGCGGCGGGAGCGGGGAACCACGGTGGTGCTGGCGACCCACGACGTGGCCCAGGCCCGGCGGTTGGGGGCCGAGGTGTGGCTCACCCTCGGGGGCGCGTTGCGCCGGGGCGGCCCGGACAACGTGCTGCGGGGGGCCCCGGAACGCCCGGGAAGCGACGTGTTCGTGGCGGGTCCCTTGCGCCTGTTCGTGGAGCCGCTGCCGCCCCAAACCCGGATCGTGGAGGTCGATCCCCGGGAGATCGTGCTCTCCCGGGAGGCGTTGCCCTCGTCGGCCCGAAACCGCCTGCGGGGCACGGTGCGGGAGGCCCGGGCCGGAAACGGTGAAGTCTGGGTCACCCTCGACTGCGGCGGGATGTCCCTGGTGGCCGTGGTCACCGCGGCCTCCTGGCAGCGCCTCGGGCTCACGGTGGGCGACGAGGCCGTGGCCTCGTTCAAGGCCACGGCCGTGCGGCGGCTGGACGGCGACCAGTGAAGCGTTCCCGAAATCCCGTAGTTTTCGCCAGGCGTGGGGCTGGGGGGCCCGCCTTCGCTGAACGGCCTCGCAGGGGCCGCCGCGGCGCGTGAGGGCACGCGCCGCCGGCCCCCCTGGCGCCGGGCGGCCCGAGCTGCTCGGCCGTCGCGCTTCGTCGGAACCCCCAGCTCCACCGCCGCAATTTGTATGGTTATTTGGGGGACGGACCCCTAGCCGAGCCGGAACCGGCCGACGGCCTCCTGCAGGCGGTGGGCCTCGCCCGCGAGGGACTGGGAAGAGCGGGCGAGTTCCCCGGTCTGGCCGGCCACCTCCCGGCTCACCGTGGCGATGCCCTCCACGTTTGTGGACATCTGCTCGATCGCGGCCGACTGCTGCTCGGCCGCCACCGCGATCTGTCCCACCATGCGGCTCACGTCCTCGACCCGGGCCAGGATGTCCCGAAACGCCTTGCCGGCGCGGTCGAACACCTCGTGGGCCTCGGCCGCCTGGACCCGGCCCTCCGAGGTGGCCTCCACGGCCTGGCGGCTCTCCTCCTGGATCGACCGGATCGTGGCCTCCACCTCCTTGGTGGCCTTGGTGGTCTTTTCGGCGAGTTTGCGGACCTCGTCGGCCACCACGGCAAATCCCCGGCCGTGCTCCCCGGCCCGGGCCGCCTCGATGGCCGCGTTGAGCGCCAGCAGGTTCGTCTGGTCGGCGATCTCGTCGATCGTGCGGATCACCTGGCCGATGCTCTCGGTCTTCTGCCCCAGTTCCTCGATGCGGGCGGCCAACCCCTCCACCATCCGGGCGATGCCGTCCATGCGCTCCAGGCTGTCGAGGAGGACCCCCTCGCCCTGGCGCGCCACGTCCGACATCTCCTGGGCGTTCTGGGCCACCTCCTGGGCGTTCTTGCTCACCTCGAGCACCGTGGCCGAGACCTCCTCGATCGCGGTGGCCACCTCGGTGGCCTTCCGGCTCTGCTCGTCGGCCCCGGCCGCCACCTGCTGGCTCGAGGCCGAGATCTGTTGGGCCGCGCTCGCCACCGTGCCGGCCGAATCCGACACCCGCCGGATCAGCTCGCTGAGGCCCCGGCGCATCTCGCGGTACGCGCCGGCCATTCGGCCGAGTTCGTCCGATCTGCGCACCGAGATGTCGGCGGTGAGGTCCCCCTCGGCCAGTTGCCCGAAGGCCCGGCTCAGTTGCCTGGCCGCCTGGCCGACGCCCCGGGCGAACAGGAACCCCACGCCGACCGCCACCGCGATGGCGACGACCGAGGCGGCCACGGTGGCGTTGAGGATCGCCTTCGGGCCGTCGAGAAACTCCTCCTCGTAGCTGCCCACACCGAACACCCAGTCCCAGGGCTCGAAGTAAAGGACCCGGCTGATCTTCTTGCGGGGCGCGGGCTCGCCCGGATTCTGCCACCAGTACTCGACCCAGCCGTCCTTCATTTCGAGCATCTCGTCCATGAAGGGCTTGCCCTTGGCGTCCTTGACGCCCTTCAGGTTCTTCCCCTCGAGCTTGGGGTGGAGAACGGTTGTGCCGTCGGAGCGCAGGGCGAACGGATACCCGGTCTTCCCCACCCGGATCGAGAGGATGGCCTGCCGGAGTTCTGGGCTCGGTTCGGTGGCGCCGGTCATACGGTGGTAGCTCTCGCAAAGCCCCACGGCCGTCCGGGCCAGGTTGTCCACCTCGGCCCGCATCTGGGTGAGGGCGTGGTGCTTGGCGATCCAATAGGCGGTGAACCCGCCCCCGAGCATGGGCACGATGACGAGCACCGAGATCACGAGCGAGAGTTTGGCCTTGAGCGACATGGGCGGCGCCTCCGAGGGGATGGGGGACAACGAAACGGGGGCCTACGGTGAACGGCCCCCAGGCCTCCTCGGATCGGCCCGACCGGGCGGGAACTTTAGGGGTGGGAGGACACTCCCCGGTCCTTTCCTCCGCGGCAGGGAGTATGGGGGGCGGCGGGGCGCGCGGGAAGACGGGGCGGCTTTCCTACGCCGTCCCGCGGAATTTATTGGGCCGCTAGCTTTCCGATCTCGGCCTCGAGTTCCTCGGGCGCCACCTTGCCCTGGTGGCTCCAGCGCACGGTGCCCGAGGCGTCCACCAGGAACACGGCGGGGGTGCCGGTGACCCCGTAGGCCGCGGCCGTGACAAAGGTGCCCTGGACCTTTTCGTCCAGGGCGATGGGGGCCCCGATCCGGTTGAGGCGGGCGTAGTTTTCCACGGCCCGGGCCATCCGCTGGCCGTCCAGGTTCACCGTGATCACCCGGAGTCCCTTCTTTCCGTCAAGATCTGCGAAGTACGGCATCTCCTCCTGGCAGGGGGGGCAGAACATCGACCAGAACACCAGAAGCACCGGTCCGCCCTCCCCGGGCCGGAACGTCACGGGTTCGCCCGCTGGATCCGCGAGCACGAACGGTTCCGCCCGATCGCCGGGCCCGAGGAGGGGCCGCGCCGCCGCCTCCTGGGGGCAGGGCGCCTCTCCCTGTCCGCCACACTCCTCGTTGTCGAGAAGGCCGGCGGCCGGGACCCCTTGCATCTCTTGGGCGTTGGCAAGATGGCAAACGGGGACGGTCAGGGTCGCGGCGAACACGAGCCACGCCAAGGGGCGCATGGGGCACCTCCCTCGAAAGAGAAAAAAGCCACAACCGCGCCCGCCTTGTACCGCGTTTCCCCGCCCCGGGCAAGGGGTTCCCCGCCGGGGGAGGAGGCGCTGGGTCACGGGCCGGCCACGTCGGGCTCCCCCAGGCGTCCGGCCGCCAGGAACACTGCCAGTCGGGCGATCTCGGCTTCCCGCCGGGCCTGGCGCAGGAGGGCCTCGGCCTCCAGGAGGGCCGCTTCGGCGTCGAGCACGTCGTTGATCACTCCCTTGCCGGCGTCGTACTTGAGCCGTTCCACCCGCAGGGCCTCCTTGGCCTCCTCGACCGCCGAGCGGGTCGCGGCTTCCCGGGCACGGGCGCTTTCGAGCGACGCGAGGGCCTGGATGAGTTCCCGCCGGGCCGCAAGGCGCAGCCGGTCGCGTGCGGCCCGGGTCTCCACGGCCCGCGCCCGGGCCTGCCGGATCCGGCTCTGCCTGACCCCCCCGTCGAGCCACGGGAACGTGACCCGAAGCCCCACGACGGCGTCGTCCTCCCAAGGGTCGTCCTGCCCGTTCGGCGTCTGGGCCTCGGGATCGGGGGCGGCATAGAGGGCGTACGAGGCCTCCAGTTCCACCCGGGGATAGAGGGAACGGCGCGCCGCTAGGGCGGCGGCCTCGGCGGCCCGGACGCCCGCGTCGGCGGCCCGGAGATCCGGCCGGCCGGGATCGGGCTCCGCTGGGACCGGCGCGTCTGGGGCCACGGGCCGCGGGTCGGCGTAGGCCACGGCGGGCAGGCCCGGCCCGGTCCATCCCATGGCCTCGGCCAGGGAGGCCCGCAGGCTCTTTCGCTGGGCCTCGAGGGCCGCGATCCGGCTCTCCACCTGGGCGAGGCGCACCTTCACCTTGAGCGCGTCGATCCGGGCCGCCCTGCCCCGGGCCACCAGCGCCTCGGTGGTTTCGGCCAGGGCGGTCAGGCTCCGCCGGGTCGCCCGGGAGGCCTCCAGGAGGTCCTCGGTGGCCAGGACGCCCAGAAAGGCCTGGGAGGCGCGAAAGATCACCTCCTGGCGCCGACGGGCCTCCAGGCTTTCCTCGGCCTCCTTCCGGCCGAGGGCGGCCCGCACCCGGGCCGCCGTCTCCCCGAAATCCCAAACGAGCGCCCGGGCCAGCACCCCGGCCTGGGCCGCCCAGCGATCCGACCGCTGGACGTCCCCCGCCGCCCCGGGAATCAGGGCGTGTTCCTCCTGGGTCCACGTGAGGCCGCCCACGAGGTCGGCCCGGAGCCGGGTCGCGGCGGCCGACTCCTCCACGGCCGCGTCCTCGTGGTCCACCCGGGCCCGGGCCGCGGCGAGGTCCGGGTTGTGGGCCAGGGCGTAGGCCACGGCCGCGTCCAGGGTGAAGGGGCCGGGGTCTTCGGCCCGGGCGGCGCCGGCCACGACGAGGCAGGCCCCGATCGCCGCGGCCACCGCGCCCGCCCGCCGGCCCACGAACACCCGCCGCACGCCCGTGGCCAGGGAGTCGAGGACCGAGTAGATCACGGGCACGGCCACGGTGGTGACCACGGTCCCCACCAAAAGCCCGGCCCCGGCGGCGATGCCCAGGGGGCTCATCCGCTCGAGCCCCACGGCCATCTCGAAGATCAGCGGGGTGAACCCCACGATGGTGGATCCCGCGGTCATCAGGATTGGCCGTAGCCGAAGCCGCACGGCCTCCACGATCGCCTCGTCCTTGGGGGTCCCCTTCTTCCGGGCCTCGAGCACGAAATCCAAAAGGAGGATGGCGTTGTTCACGATGGTGCCGCCGAGCAGGATGATGCCCATGAAGGCGGGTTTGCAAAACGGCTTGTCGAACAGCAGCAGCCCCCACATGGCGCCGGCCACGGCCAAGGGGATCGAGGTCATGATCGTGATCGGATGACCGAACGACCGGAACATGGCCAGAAGGAGGATGTAGAGCAGCACGATCCCCACCACCAGGGCCCGGCCCATCTCCCCCTGGCTTTCGGCCATGTCGCGCACGGTGCCCGCCACGGTGAGGGTGTACCCCGCCGGCAGGGCGAGGCCCGAGAGCCGCTTCTTGGCCGCCGCCGTGACCTGGGCGATGGTGAGTTCCCGGTTGCCCGCCGTGATGTCGACGGTGGGCACGAGGTTCTCACGGGTGATGAACGGCTGGATCCGGCTGGTTTGGGTGGACGCCAACGACCGCAGGGGCACGAGACCCTTCACGGTGGGGATCACGGCCTCGGCCAGATCGGACGGGTCCGCCATCTGGTCGGCCCGGTACCGAACGCGGATCGGGATGTCCAGGTACCCGGACAGGCGAAGCCGGGTGGCGGGGATCCCCTGGACCGCCGCCCGAAGGGTCTGGGCCACCTCCTCGGGGGAGGTGCCGTAGAGCCTCGCGAGGGCCGGGTCCACCCGGACATCGGTCTGGGGTTTGTCGAGGTACCAGCTCCGGCGCAGATCCACCATGCCCGGGGTGCCCCGCAGCCGCGCGATCACCTCATCCGCCAGGGTGTCGAGCACCCGGGGATCCGGACCAGACAGGATCAGGTCGAAGGGGGCCTTGGTGGTGGAAACGGGGGTGGCCCCGTACTCCGACACCCGGAACGTGCGCACGCCCGGGACGGTCCGGAGCGCCTCCCTCCACCGATCCTCGATCTCCCAGATCGTGTCCGAGCGCCGGGTGCGATCCACCAGGGTCACCGTGAGCCGGGCCGTCTGGGTGGTGGCGCCCCCGCCCCCGAAGCTCACCGCGCCGGGCTCCGAACCCACCACGGAGGAGATCTTCTCCACCCCGGGGGTTTGGCGGATCATCCGCTCGACCCGCGCCAGGGTGGCCTCCACCTCCCGGGGGCGGGCCGAGGCGTCGGTGTCGAACTCCACGATGGCGATCCCGGTGTCCATGGGGGGCATCTCCTCGGCCCCCAGGAGCGGTTTGATCTGGGCCCGGGTGACCGCCAGGAAGGCCACCATGGCGGCCAGAAACAGCCAACGGTGTCGGAGTCCCAGGCGCACGAGGCCGACGTAGAGGCGGGTCAGGTGGTCCACGCCCCAGCCCACCGGGGAGACCAAGCGCTCGAGCCAGTTCTTCCGCGTTTGGGACCCGGCGAGCAACCGGGAGGCCACGATCGGGACCACGGTGAGCGAGATGAGCAGGGAGGCGACCAGGGTCGAGATGATCATGAGGTTCAGGGGGCCCATGATGCGGCCGGTGAACCCCTTGGTGAACAACACGGGCACGAGCACCACGACGGTGGTGAGCATCCCGGCGGTGATGGCCAGGGCGACCTCCTCGGTGCCCTCGATCGCCGCCCGGCGCGCATCCGGCACATCCATGGCGGCGTAGTGCCGGTACACGTTCTCCAACACGACGATCGAGGCGTCGACCACCATCCCCACGGCGATGATCAGCCCCGACAGGGTCACCATGTTGAGCGTGTGGGGGCTGAACCACAGGACCACCAGCGAGGTCAGGAACGACAGGGGAATCGAGACGCTCACCACGGCGGCGGCCCGCAAATCGGAAAGGAAGAGGAAAATCACACCGACGGTGAGGGCTACGGCCTGCCACAGCGAGGCGCGCATGCCGTGCACGTTGATGTCGATGATCGGCTGCTGGTCGTCGGTGATGGAAACGGTGAGATCGGGGTAACGCCGCTCGAGTTCCGGGAGGGCCGCCTTGGCGTTGCGAATGGCCTCCACCGTGTTGCCCCCGTCGGCCCGCAGGAGGTTGAGCGCGATGGCCGGTTCGCCGTTGCCGTGGTAGAAGCTGCGGGGGTCGGCCTCGGCGAGGGAGACCCGGGCCACGTCGGCCAGGCGCACCTGGCGGCCGTCGGGGGTGGAGGCGATGGGCAGGTCCTCCAGGGCGCGGGTGTCGGGGAACTCGCCCGACACCCGCACCAGATATTCCCCCTTGTCCCCGTAGATCACCCCGGCGGGGCTGGAGACGTTTTGTCGGGACAACCGGGCCAACACCTGGCCCAGGGAGAGACCCCGGGCCGACAGGGCGTCCCGGTCGACGGCCACGACCACCTCCGGCTGGTGCCCCCCGAACACGTCCACGTCGGCCACGCCGGGCACGCCGAGGAAGAAGTCCTTGATGTCGTTCTCGGCCAGGAGCCGCACGTCCCCCAAGGTTTTCAGGCTTCCCGGCTTGGGCCGCACGGCCAGCGTGAGGATCGGGCGGTTGGCGTCGGTGATGCGGTAGATGCGGGGTTCCAGGGCGTCGGGGGGCAGCTCCCCCCGGACCCGGGCCACGGCGTTCTGGACGTCCACCACGGCCTCGCCCACGGGTTTTTCGTACACGAACTCGGCGTTGATGGACGAAACCTCGTCCCGGGAGGTGGACACGATGCGCTTGAGGCCGGAGAGGGTGTTGAGTTCCTTTTCTAGGATCTGGGTGATCTTGTCGGCCACGTCGTCGGCGGAGGCACCCGGCTCCACCGTGACCACCACCACCTGGGGGGGCACCGTGTCGGGGAAGAGGTCGGTGGGGGTGCGCACGAACGCGAACGCGCCCAGGGCCACCACCACCAGGGACAGCGCGAGCACCGTGTAGGGGTTGCGAAGGGCAAAGCGGGTGAGATTCATCGGACCACCTCCACGGATTCCCCGGCGGCCAGCCGGTTCCAGCCGAGGTAGGTGCTCACCACCACCTCGGTGCCGGGTTCCAACCCCTCCACGGCGGCAAGCCCCTGCCGGACGAGGAGGCTTCGCACGGGCCGGGGCCGGGTCCTGCCGTCGACCACCGTGAACACGGCCGTCCCCCCGTCGGGGGTGGGCACTAGGGCTGTCTCGGGCACGAGCACGGCCCCCTCGACCCGGCGGAGCACCGCGTCTAAGGGGTGAAAGGTGCCGGAGGCCAGGGGGGCGTCAGCCGGGGCGTAGGCCTCCATCGTCCGGGTCCGGTCGGGATTCAGGGACGGATATTCCCGGTCGACCCGCAGGTCGAGGCCGAGATCCGCCAGGCGCACCGGGGTGCCCTTCCGGATCTTCCCCAGGTCGGTTTGGGGTACGTCGAAAACGACCCTCCACCGCGAGGTGTCTTCCACGGCCAGGAGGGGTTTGCCCGGGACGGCGAGGTCCCCGGGGTCGGCGAGTCGGTGGGACACGACGCCGGAGAAGGGGCTGCGGATGCGGGTGTAGGCGAGCCGGGCGGCCACCTCGGCCCGGCGGTGTCGGAGGGACCTCACCTGCTCGCGGGCCGCCGCGAGGGCTTTCCGGCCCGCCTCGAGGCGGCCCAGGGCCTCGTTGCGGCGGTCGGCGGTGGCGTCGGCTGCGGCCTGGGCGATCGCGCCCTCACGGGCCAGCGTGGCGTCCCGTTGGGCTTCCCGTTCCCAGTAGGCCGCGGTCTTTTCGAGGGAGGCCACCGTGGCGGCCTGGGCCTCGACCTGGGCCTCGGCCTGGGCGATCTGGGCATCCACCGCAGCCAACGCGCTCCGGATCTCCGCGTCGTCGAGCACCGCGAGCACCTGGCCGTTCCGCACCGACTCCCCCTCCCGCACCGAAACGTCGGTCACCGTGGCCGTCACCTGTGACGAGAGTTCGGCGCGTTGCCAGGGTTCCACCCGGGCCAGAAACGACCGGCGCTCTTCGAGGTTGCCCTCCGTTGCCGCGGCCACCCGCACCGGCGTGGGCCGCAGGGTGGGGGCGGGGGCGGACGCCACCCGGGCGCGCTTGTTCTTGACGACGATCGCGCCCCCGACGGCCAGGGGAACCAGGACCAGGGCGAGAAGAAGGATGCGTCGCATGGGGCCCTCCATTTGTTAACGTGTTCGCGGTTGGCTAGCTAACGATTTGGGCGACAAAAAAGGGCGCACGTCACGGTCCCCGGAGATTTGCCCGGATCCGCTCCAGGGTCTCGATGGTGCGGCGGATCTCGTCGCCGGGGATGCCCCGGTACGCGTCCCGTAGGAGGCCCCGGGCATGCTCGGAAAGTTGGTCCCACACGGCCAGGGCCTTCTTCGTGGGGGCGACCAGGTTCACCCGGCGGTCGGCCTGGTCGGGTCGGCGTTCCACCCACCCGTCCCGCTCCATCCGGTCGATCAGTCGCACGGCCGAGGCCGGGGTGATGCCGAGGTGGGCCGCGAGTTCCGCCTGGGGCATCGGGCCCAGGCCCACCAGGTGGGCCAGCGCCATGAACTGGGCCCGGCTGACCCCCGACCCCCGCAACCGCCGCTCCAGGGCGGCGGTGAAGGCCCGGAACGTCAGCGAGCACTGGAATCCGACGCTTTCCCGCGGGTTGAACGCGCTCATGGGGTCCTCCGAGTGGGTGATGGTTGCCATGCTAATAATGTGCCCGGTGGGTGTCAAGATGTTTTTTCCGCCCTTGAGGGACCGGGGTCCCGTGCCGATCAGGGGGATACGCTGGTCCCGGCCGGGGGAGTTGGGTATCCTGCGGTTCCGCTCTGGAATGGTTCTCGTCGGTTGAGGGAGGTCGTGCGGTGCGAAAGCGGGCGCTGATCGCGTGGGCGTTGGGGATCTGGACGATCGGGGTGGCCGGGGTGGCCCGGGCCGAACACGGGGGACTCCCGGGGTACGCCGGGAGCGACGCCTGCGCGGCGTGCCACCCGGACGTGTACGCCCAGTGGCGTCTCACGCCCCACGCGCGCATGCTCGTGGACGCCGAGCGGGACCCCTTCGCCGTGCTGGCCACCGATTTCCACGAGGGGATCCCCTTTGGCCCCGAGGACATCGCCTACACGGTGGGCAGCCACTGGATCCAGAAATACCTCACCCGGATCGATGGCGTGCTCTATGTGCTTCCCAAGTACTGGAACATCGCCGAGCGGCGGTGGGAGCCCTACTCCATCTGGAACTGGCGGGAGCAGCCCTACAACGTGTACTGCGACGGGTGCCACACGGTGGGGTTCGATCCGGAGACCCAGACCTTTTTCGAGCCCGGGGTGGGATGCGAGGCCTGCCACGGACCGGGCCAGAAACACGTGGAGACCGGCGGGCGGCTCTCGGAGATCGTGAATCCCGCCAACCTGGACCGGGACCGGGCCATGATGGTGTGTATGGCCTGTCACACCGACGGCATGGACAAGGCCACGGAGACCTACCCGTTTCCGGTGGGGTACAAGCCCGGCGAGGACCTCAACGACTACTACACCGAGTTCTTCATGCCCAAGCCCAAGAGCAAATCCTGGTACTGGGGCACCATGGATTTCCGGGAACGAAAGCGCATGTGGTACTTCTTCCAGTCCAAGTTCTACTCCACCAACCGGGCCTGTGAGGTGTGCGGGTTCGACCGGGGCATCAGCCACAAGGCCGAACGCTACATGACCCGCAGCGAGTACTGCGGCACCTGCCACAAATTCCGGTACGAGAAGTTCGTGGCCCATTCGGGCCACCGGCCCGAGAAGGTGGAATGCACGGACTGCCACGTGCCCGAGATGGCCAAGGGGCCCACCTACTCGATCCACGACCACAAATTCGATTTCAGCCAGCCCAAACCCGCCTGCACCGAATGCCACGAACCCGGATCGGTGGAAGGCGAGGAGTGCGGATACCACACCCCGGACTTCCACCTGAAGCCGGTCAAGTACCCCCGGGAGATGACCACGGTGGAAACCTGCGTGTGGTGCCACAACGAGAATCTCAAGGAGACCCGGGACGAGGGATGGGCCCGGCAGAGCATCCGGGAGATCGTCGACCGGTTCTTGGTGGAATAACACACCCCCTGGGTGATTTGACCCCATGCCTTGGGCGAACGGTCACCGGATCGCCGCCCCCGCGGGTGGCGGTTCCCCCTGCCGAAGGAGTTCCAAGTCCTTTCCGCTAGGACGCTGGGAGGCTGGGACGCTAGGAAGCAAAACCCTCTGTGATTCCAGCCTCTCAGTTCGCCCCACCCTGCGGGGGCGGCCTCGGTATCAGGGATCAGAATTCAGAGGGCAGCTGTCAGGGGACCCCTGTTCTCTGTCGTCGATCCTCTGGCTCTTGGCACGGGCGCCGCTCGACCTGATGTGGCACGGTTCGTGCTGGTGCTTGTGGGTATAATCGCAAGCGCGAGGAGGAGCGACCATGGATCGGAACGATCGGATCGTGCGGTTCCAGGAGGTGCTCGACCGGGTGGCCCGCAGCGGCCGGGGAGAGCTCGTGAACGAGGCGGAAATTCCCGCCGTGTCGGAGTGGTACCGGCTGGAGAGCCACGGGTGCGTGGTCCGGGTGGACCGGGGCCGGTGGTGGGTGCTTCCCCCAGCCCGGCGGGTCGCCTGAGCCGGGGCCACGCCGCCGTTCACCCGGGGGCGGTTCCCCCGTCCAGTAACCCGATCAGGCGGGCCGCGTCCCGAGGCGCGGCCCCGCCCGCGTCGTTGTTGAAGTAGGCGTAGACCTCCAGGCCTTGACCGAGGACCGTTTTGATCCACCGGGCCCAGGGCCGAAGCCCCTCCACCCCGTACTCTCCTCGGTACCCTCCCCCGGGTCCGTGAAACCGTAAGTACGCGAAGGGCCCCGTAACCTCCCGGGCGCTGCCCCCTGCGGCGTGGTCGTGCACCACGAGGGTCCAACCCAGCTCCCTCAGGGTTTCCCGCACCTCCCCGGGTGCCTCGGTTCCCCGCAGTTCGACCGCCACGGCGAGCCCCCGGGGGCAGGCCCGCGCCGTTTCGCGCAGGCGCTCCGGAGAGGGCGCCCATCCGGGCGGAAACTGGAGGAGAAGGGGCCCCCGCTTGGCGCCGAGCGGGGCGAGGGCCTCCAGAAGGCGGCCCAGGCGGCCTGCGGGGTCCCGCAACCGTGCCGTGTGGGTGAGGAGGCGGCTTCCCTTGACCGCGAACCGGAAGCCCTCGGGGACGGCCCGGGCCCACCCCGCCACATGCTGGGGCTTGGGGAGGCCGTAAAACGTGCGGTTCACCTCCACGGTTTGAAACCGGCGGGCGTAGAAGGCGAGCCATTCGTGCTGGGGCACGCCGGCGGGGTAGAACGTTTCGCGCCAGTGCGGATATGCCCACCCCGAGGTGCCGATCCAGGCGCGGGCCGATCCCACCGCCTATCCCTCGTCGAAGAGTCCCGGCTGCCGGCCTTTGGGGCCGTCGTCCCGATCCCAGAACGGACGAAACTTGCGGTACAGGGCCTCGAGTTTCGCGGCGTAGTAAGCGGTGTTCTCGTCGGGATGGGCCGGGTCCCATTCCGAGGCGAGCCGGGCCGCCTCGAACACGCGCACCTTGGGGGAATCGCCCGTCACGTAGTAGGTCACCTGGTCCCCGGGACGGTAGGGGCGGCCCGAGGCCAGGGCCAGCTCGTAGGCGGCCGAGGCGTTGCGGGCGTTTCGCTCCCGTTTTTTCCGGTACACCTCCAGGCTGTCGCGGAGCGTCTCGGTCTTGGCGAACCACTCCGGGGTCCACCGGTGGGCCCGCAGGTCCTCCAGGAACCGCTCCTTAATTTTCGGGATCTCGTCGGCCCGGCCTTCGAGGAGCGCCCGGAACATCTCCTCCAGAAACACCCGTTGGAACTTCTCGATCCCCCTCGAGCGAAGCCCCGAGCCCCGGATCTGGAGCTCCCCGTCCTCGGTGAGGAGTACATAGTTTTTGGGCCTGTAGGAGAACATGGCGCGGTACCGGCCGGCGAACTCGAGCTCGATGCCCTCTGGAAGGGCCGAGCCGAGGTCCCGCACGAACTCCTCCTCCCGGTCCAGGGCTTCCGGCGGCGGAACAAAATAGACCCCGTCGGTGTCCACCTCCACGGGTTGGGCCCCCCGGCGGCGCAGTTCCTCGAGCACCAACCGGATCAGCCGCCGGCCCTCGGCCGCGACCCGCTCGGCCGCGTCGAAGTCGGCGAAGTGGCCCTGGGGGAATCCCAGGTATCCGTAAAACGAGTTGATCAGGACCTTGAAGGTCGACTGGAGGGCGTCGAAGAAGCTGCGCTCCTGCGGCGGGGCCGCGCGGGCCCGGTCCTTTGCCTCCAGGCGCCGCCGGGTGAGATCCCGAAGGAGATCCAGGAACACGTCGAGGTCGTCCTTGGACGGCCGGATGCCGAAGACGAGCAGGATCGAGGGGTAGAGGCTCCGGACGTCGCACTGGACCACGGGCCCGACGACGCCGGTCACGAACACGTCGGTGTACCCTCCGGCGAACGAGCGCTTCGGCGGGGGTTTGGGAGCGGCGTGGCGTTGCCGTAGGTATTCGCGAAGCAGGAGGGCGTCGATTCGGGTCGCCGTGCCCCGGACCACCGTGTTCTGGTGGGAAAAGGGGAACATCTGGGCCTGATGGAAATGGCTTTGGCCGAGCACCCGGGCGATCTCTCGGGTTTCCCGCACGTCGTCGAGGCCGTAGTGCACCAGGGTTTCCATGTCGGCGTCCGCCAGCCCCGCAAGTTCCCCCCCGGCCACGTAGGTCCGTTCGTCGGAGGCGAGGCCGAGGTGGCGGGCCACCGATTTGAGTCCGAAGTCCGGGAGTTCGCGGGTCGTCACGTCGTAAAGCTGCACGAGAAAGAGGGTGTCGATCACCTGCCGGCCGTACACGTCGTACCGGGTGTAGGCCACGATCCGCTCCGCTGCCGAGAACTGGCTCGACCGGGACCGTACCGCCGAACCGTCGCGGCCCCAGGTGAGCCGGAGACCGTGCCGCCTCGCCCGGGCTTCCAGGTAGGGCAGGTCGAAGTTGAAGAGGTTGTGTCCCTCGATCACGTCGGGGTCGCGCTCCGCCACGAGGCGGTTGAGTTCGGCGATCATCTCCGCCTCGTCCAAGCGGTCGGAGCGCAGGCTCGCCTCCCATCCCGTGGAGTCGGCCAGGCTGACCAAGGTGATCCGGTCGGCCTCGCGCTCAGGGTTCGGGAACTCGAACCCGGGGGTCACCGTGGTCTCGATGTCGATCTGGAGACGCAGGAGATCGTCGAACCGAAGCCCCTTGTAAAACGTGCGGCCGCTCCACATCAGGTACTGCTGTACCGGGTCGGCGATCCAGTAGAACGGCCCGTCGAGGCTCCGGGGCGACTTTCCTGTGATCTTCCCCAGGCGGGTGACGGCGCGGGAGAGGTCGTCCCAGGAAGGGAACAGGGCGAGGGCCCGGTAGTCCCAGGGGCCGTCGAGGCCGAGGACCTCCACCGGGGCCGCCCACGCCCCGAGGAGTTCCGGGGACTCGATGTACAGGAACGGCGGCCAGGTGTCCGTCTCCCGGAGGAGTTCGCCCCCGTTTCGGCGGAACACGGTGACCCGGTTTCCGCCGTCGAACTCCACGGCGACGATCCCGGCCGTGGGATCGGCGCCCCACAGGGCGGGGTTTTCGTGGGATGGGCCGTCGGGCATGGGGAGGTCCTGGGAGGTTCGTTCGGCTCGCCTCCCGAAAGATTGCCATCTTCGGGCCGGCGCGCAACCCAACGAAAACGGGCCGGCTGGGCCGGCCCGTCGGAAGCTGCCGCAGGCCGCGGGGCGGCCTGTTCGCAAAAACAAACCCGGCGTCAATACAGGCGCGCAAGGAGATCGCGAGGGCATGGGGCCTGCTTCCGGCAGTGCGTGAGTGCGGCATCCGGCTTACGCTGCATCCGGCACTCAGCCGGATGGACGGAACGACTCAGAAACTCTGGGCGTTTCGTCAGTCCGCTTGGCCGGAAGAGTCCCAGTCGTTGTCTGAGTGCCGGATGCAGCGACTGTAGGAGCCACGCCCGGCGCTCCAGCAGGCCCCATGCCCCCGACCGTGTCTTAGCCGCCGGAGTAATAACTTCCCCCTCGGCCACACGGTGGGCCGCCGCCGTTTGGACCACGGGACCGGAGACCGTGCCGGGTGCCAGAAGACAGACGACAGAGGACAGGGGGGGCTCTGACCTCTGGTCTCTGAATTCTGGCCCCTGAACCGGCAGTCGCTCCCACGGGTTGGCCGACGCGATGACGCCGGAATCCCGAATGTTCTTAGCCGCCTAGCTGCCGAGCAGCCCAGCCGCCTAGCCGAAGTTGCTTGGAGGGCGCAACCGTGGGCGGATTACTCGCCGGAGCGCAGTTTCTTGAGCATCTCGAGGGCTTTGCCCTTCATGGCCGGCCCCTCCGGGATCCCGATCAGGGCGTCCACGACCCGGGCCAGGGTCTGGGTCGCCGCCTCCGCCTGGCCGGCGGCCAACTGGGCCTCGGCCCGGCTCAGGTAGGCCAGGGGAGAGGTTGGATCGTGGGGCGCCGCCGCCTGCTCCGGTCCTCCCTCGGCAGGCTGGGGTTCGGAACCCCCGACCTGCCCTTCCGGTTCGCCTTCCGGATGCGATTCGGAAACCCCCGTCGGCTTCTCCGGTTCGGCTTCGGCCTCGCCCGAGGTCGCATCGGTCGGGCTACCTTCCACCCCTTGGGGCGCGGTCGCCGCCGCCTCTTCCTTCGGTTGGGCGGGCGATTCGGCCGCCGGTTTCTCGGCGGCGCTCGCACCCTGGCTCTCGTCCAGGGGGGGAAGCCGGGGGAGGTCCTCGTCCTCGGTGTAGGAGACAGCCTTCTTGGCCAGCTCGAGGGCCTTGGGCACGTCGCCCTCCTCCAGGGCGAAGTGGGCCAGCCCGGCGAGCCCGAGGGGAACGGTCTCGTCGAGTTCCACGGCCTTCGCGAACGCCTCCTTCGCCGAGGCCTTGTCGGCTTTGCCCTGGCGGGACAGGGCCAGCAAAATGGCGCCCTGGAGGGCCTGGGCGTCGGGGAAGTTGGGGTCCTGGGCGAGCACTTTCTTGAGCTTGCGCTTGGCCTTCGAAAGTTGGCCACGCTTGAACAGCGTCTTCGCCAGGCCGTACTGGAGCATTACCGGTTTGGCGGCCTCGTAGCGTTTTCGCTTGGGCTTGGCCGCAGCGGCGACCTGCTCCTCGAGCCCGAGGGCCTTCATGACCTGATCGCGCATGTCCTGATAGGCACTCGTGGGGTGGCCCGAGAACTCGTAGATCACCTGGAGGTCCTTCCCGAGGAACGCGGTGGCCGGAGTGGCGATCACCCCCCAGGCGTTGTACTGTTCCAGGTCGCGGTCGAGGAGCACCGGCAGATCGAGCCCGTTTTCCTGGAACGCGGCCCGGATCCGGGCCTCCAGGTCCGAGGGGGCGTTTTGCCCCTCGGCGTTGACGGTGAGGACCCGCAACCCCTTGTCCCCAAACTCCTCTTTGAGTTTCTGGAGGTCTTGAAGGAGCGGGATCGACCGGGGGCTCCACAGGGCCCAGAACGCGAGGATGGTGAGGGGGCCGTCCCGGTAGTCCTCGAGGTTCACGGGGTTGCCGTCGAGGTCGTTCAGGGTGAAGGCGGGGGCGGGTTCACCCGTATGGACCCTCTTGAACGCCGCGGCCGACGTGGAGTCCAGCCCGACCACGAAGAGGCACAGGGCCACCAGCAGTACAAAACTCGTCCCTCTCGTGCCGCGCATCCAAAACCTCCTTCGGGTTCGAGAGAATCGCCGGGCGAAGCCTAGCACCCGGGAACCGCGGCTTCAACCGCGGGTTTGGCCGCCGGGGCGTGGGTCGAAACGAGTGTCGGGGCGCCCCCGGCTGGAGGATCGGGGGGCGGGGCCCACACCCCGACGGTGAGACCCCTTTTCGGCAGGAGAGGGCGCACCCTTTACTAAGACCAACGGAAGTATCGTCAGATTGCCGGGGTTGCTACGGAAACCCGCGGGTGGGGGACTGGTGGAGAGCCGGGTGCGGCCCCTTACCTCGCCGCGCCCTCACCACGCCGGGATCGCTTGGGAAGATCCGGAACGTCCGCCACCGTCGCCCCGGCCTGCCGAGCCGACAACGGCATGGAAAGGGGCGACCGTAGGAGCCACGCCCGGCGCACCAGAAGGCCCCATGCCCCGGGCCGTGCCTATTTAGCCGCTGGAGCAATAACCCGGCACACCCGGGCAGGGAGGGAGCAGGTGATCGAGATCGCACCTTGGGTGAGGGATTCGCTGGCCTCGGGCCGCCCGGTCGTGGCCCTGGAGACGGCCGTGGTGACCCATGGGCTCCCGCGGCCGGTGAACCTGGAGGCGTACGAGGAGATGGGCGCCGCGGTTCGGGCGGCCGGGGCCGCGCCGGCGCCGGTGGGGGTGGTGGAGGGCCGGGTCCGGGTGGGACTCGCCCCGGAGGAGATCCGGCGCCTGGCCGAGGGGCCGGCCGAAAAGGCGGGGCTGGCGGACCTCCCGGCGCTCGCCGCCCGGGGGGCTTCGGCCGGAACCACGGTGGCGGCCACCCTGTGGGCGGCCCACCGGGCGGGGATCCGGGTGTTCGCCACCGGGGGCATCGGGGGGGTCCACCGGGGGTGGAACCGGTTGCCGGACGTGTCCGGGGACCTCCCGGCTCTCGCCCGGTTCCCCTTGTGCGTGGTGTGCTCCGGGGCGAAGGTGGTGCTGGACCTCGCCGCCACCCGGGAGGCCCTGGAGACGGCCGGGGTCCCGGTGGTGGGGTACCGCACCGATCGGTTTCCCGCTTTCGTATGTGCCGATGCCGGGTTCCCGGTTCGCTACCGGGCCGAGGGGCCCGGGGAGGTGGCCCGCGTGGTCCAATGCCGCGACGGGCTGGGGCTTTCCACCGCGGTGTTGGTGGTGAACCCTCCCCCCGCCGGACACGCCATGCCCCGGGAGGTGGTGGAAGGGGTGCTTGCCGACGCGGGGGGAGGCGAAGGGGGAGGGGAGGTGACGCCCCACCTCCTTTCCGGCCTCGCCGAGGCGACCGAGGGGGCCACCCTGGCCGCGAACCGAGCCCTACTGGTGGCGAACGCAGGTCTGGCCGCCGAGATCGCGCGGCACCTCTCCGGCGCTTGACCCGCCCGCGCTGTGCCCGTATCGTCGGCATTCCGCGGGTGGAGGGGTATGGCCGGCGGAAACGGCCTCGCGGCCGCGAGGCCGTTTCCGGAGGTCGGTTGCGGTTTTCTCGCAGCCGCGTGTCCGGGCCGCGAAGCCGGAAAGAGCCCGCTACGGCGGTGCAAGGGATGCAGTCCAGAAGGAACCGCGAAAGCCTTTGGGTTCCGACGTTCCAGCGGACACAACCATGAAACGAGTGATCGTGATCGGAGGGGGGCTCTCGGGGCTCTCCGCGGCCTGGGCCGTTATGCGGGCCGCCCGCGAGGCGGGGGTGAACGCCGACGTGACGGTGTGCGAGCGGGAGCCCGTGCCCGGGGGCAAGATCCGCTCCGAGCGGGTCGGGGGATACCTGTGCGAGGCCGGCCCCAACGGGTTTCTCGACAACAAGCCGAGCACGCTCGCGGTGTCCCGGGCCGTCGGGCTGGGGGAACGGCTCCTCCGGTCCCGGGACGAGGCCCGCAAGCGGTTTGTGTTCGCGGGGGGCCGGCTCCGGCAGCTTCCCGAAGATCCGATGAGCTTTCTCGCCTCGGATGTCTTGAGCATCCGGGGGAAACTCCGGCTCGCGGCGGAGTTCCTCTTGCCCCAGGGCGATCCCGAAGAGGACGAGAGCGTCGCGGCCTTCGTGCGGCGGCGCCTCGGCGAGGAGGCCCTCGACCGGCTGATCGACCCGATGGCCGCAGGGATCTACGCGGGCGACCCCGAGGTGATGAGCCTTCGGAGCTCGTTCCCCAAGGTGTACCAGCTCGAGCAGCGGTTCGGCGGGCTCCTGCGGGGCATGATGGAGATGCGGAAGATGGCCGCGGGCGCCCGCGCCCCCCGGCCCGCGGGCCCCGGGGCCGGGGGGGGGGGGGGCTGTTTTAAAAAAAAAACACCCCCCCACAACAAAAATCAGATATATGATTTCGGCTTTTGTTTGTTAAAAAATTGG
>NZ_BAAHXI010000016.1:0-60842 GCF_054656955.1 Deferrisoma palaeochoriense | reverse complement strand
CTAGAAGTCCACGACCAGCGAGGTCATGAACTTCGTGTCCACGTGGTCGGCGCCGGGGGCGGGGGGCTCGTTTTGGTAGTTCACGATGTAGCTCACCCCGAGGGCCAGATTCTCGGCCATCTGCACCGCGAGGCTGGACTCCGAGTT
This sequence comes from Deferrisoma palaeochoriense, assembly GCF_054656955.1. NCBI lineage: Bacteria > Pseudomonadati > Thermodesulfobacteriota > Deferrisomatia > Deferrisomatales > Deferrisomataceae > Deferrisoma > Deferrisoma palaeochoriense. The sequence continues at coordinate 60,695 of NZ_BAAHXI010000016.1, read as the reverse complement.
GATGAAGTAGACGTCGGTGTCGTCGAACGACACCGCGTAGTCGAGGTACTGCTTGAAGGTCAGCCCCTCCGAGATCCGCCACTCGTAGTCGGCCGCCGCCTTGCCCGACAGGTAGGTGTCGGAGTCTTCCGCGCCGTTCGCGAAGTTGTCATAGTTCCACAGCACCCCGAGCATCACCTTGAGGTCGTGATCCGGGAGTTTGAGGACGTCGTAGCCCACCCCGGGGCCCACCTCGAGCCGGGTGTCGTACCCGGCGAAGGTGTCCTTCAGGTAGCCCACCGAAAGGAACCCGAAGAGGCGCTCGGTCACCAGCCGCTCGTAGCGGCCCTCGGCCGTCCACCGGCTCGCGGTCTGGTCCCCCTCGGTCTCGCCGTAGAGCCCCGAGGCCTTGGCGGCGTACCGGTTCGCGCCCGCGTCGAGCCCGGTTTCGAGCTTGCCCGCCAGGGCCTCGGTGTCCGAGTTCCCGCCGGTGCGGGTGTAGGAGAGCTCGGCCCGGCTCTTCCAGCCGGCCCCGGCCAAGGCGACTCCCGGCACGAGGACCCCCGCCAGGATCCAGGTGAGAAGGGTTCGGTTCATCTCTTTCTCCTTTCGTTTGGTTAGGGTGAACGGCGCGAAAACATAACCCGGGGCCCCGCCCCGTCAAGCGAGCGCCCCGCAAAAAACTTTCCTGGACACGCCCCCCTCCTTGGGGCACAATGCCCGCCCTTTCCGGGGGGAGACCACGCCCTGGAGAACCGAACCCATGACCGACCCCCGACTCGACTCCCTCGCCGTGAACACCCTCCGGTTCCTCGCCGTGGACGCCGTGGAAAGGGCCAACTCGGGCCACCCCGGCATGCCCATGGGCGCGGCGCCCATGGCCTACGCGCTCTGGACGCGGTTTCTGCGCTTCGACCCCGGCGCACCGGACTGGCCCGACAGGGACCGGTTCGTGCTCTCGGCCGGCCACGGCTCCATGCTCCTCTACGGGCTCCTCCACCTGGCCGGGTACCCGCTCACCCTCGACGACCTCAAGAGCTTCCGGCAGTGGGGCTCCAAGACCCCGGGCCACCCCGAGTTCGGCCACACCCCCGGGGTCGAGACCACCACGGGCCCCCTGGGCCAGGGGTTCGCCGCGGCCGTGGGCATGGCGATCGCCGAGCGCCACCTCGCCGCCCGGTACAACCGACCCGGGTTCGAGGTGGTGGACCACCACACCTACGTGATCGCCGGGGACGGCGACCTCATGGAGGGGGTGGCCTCCGAGGCCGCGAGCCTCGCCGGGCACCTGGGGCTCGGGAAGCTCGTGGTCCTCTACGACGACAACCGGATCACCATCGAGGGGGGCACGGATCTCGCGTTCTCCGAGGACGTGGAGGCCCGGTTCCGGGCCTACGGCTGGCACACCCTCTCGGTGGAGGACGGAAACGACCTCGCCCGCCTGGAGGCTGCCCTGGCCGAGGCCCGGGCCGAAACGGAACGCCCCTCGCTCATCCGGGTGCGCACCCACATCGGGTTCGGGAGCCCGGGCAAGCAGGACTCGGCCGACGCCCACGGCGCCCCCCTTGGGCCCGAGGAGGTCCGGCGCACCAAGGAGAACCTGGGCTGGCCCCTGGAGCCAGCGTTCCACGTCCCCGAAGAGGCCCGGAAGCCCTTTGCCGCGGCCGCGGCCCGGGGCCGGGAGGCCCGCCGGGCCTGGGGGGAGCGGTTCGAGGCGTACCGGCGGGAGTTCCCGGGGCTCGCGGCCGAGCTCGAGCGCCGGTGGGAAGGCCGGCTGCCCGAGGGGTGGGAGGAGGCCCTGCCCGCGTTTCCGGCCGATCCCAAGGGCGTGGCCACCCGGTCGGCCGGGGGCAAGGTGCTCAACGCCCTGGCGGCCCGGATCCCGGAGCTCATGGGCGGGTCGGCCGACCTGGGCCCGAGCACCAAGACCCTGCTCGCGGGGGAAAAGGACTTCTCCCGCGGAACCCCGGACGGGCGGAACCTGCGGTTCGGGATCCGGGAGTTCGCCATGGCGGCGGTCCTGAACGGCATGGCGAACCACGGGGGGTTCCGGCCGTTCGGGTCCACGTTCTTCGTGTTCTCCGACTACCTGCGGCCGGGGCTCCGGCTCGCGGCCCTCATGGGGCTCCCGGTGGTCCACGTGTTCACCCACGACAGCATCTTCGTGGGCGAGGACGGGCCCACCCACCAGCCCGTGGAACACCTGGCGAGCCTGCGGGCCATGCCGAACCTCGTGGTCCTGCGGCCGGCCGACGCCAACGAGACCGCCGAGGCCTGGCGGGTGGCCCTGGAGCGCACCGAGGGCCCCACGGCGCTGGTGTTGACCCGGCAGAACGTGCCCGTGCTCGACCGCACGGCGCTGGCCGGGGCCGAGGGGCTCCGGCGGGGCGGCTACGTGCTGCGGGAGGCCTCGGCCGGGCCCCAGGGCATCCGGCTCCTCCTCATCGCCACGGGCTCGGAGGTCCATCTGGCCCTCGGGGCGGCCGAACGGCTTGAGGCCGAGGGGGTTCCCACCCGGGTCGTGAGCCTGCCGTCCTGGGAGCTCTTCGAGGCCCAGGACCCGGCCTACCGGGCCGAGGTGCTGCCGCCCGGGGTCACCGCCCGGGTCGCGGTGGAGGCGGCGAGCGCCTTCGGGTGGGAGCGGTACGTGGGCCCCGCCGGGGCCGTGGTGGGCATCGACCGGTTCGGGGCGAGCGCCCCGGCCCAGGTGCTCGCCGAGAAGTTCGGGTTCACGGTGGAGAACGTGCTCCGCGCCTGCCGGGAGGTGCTCGGCCGAGCCGGCTGAGCACCCCCTCACCCCGGCCCTCTCCCCCCGTGGGGGAGAGGGAGACAGACGGCGCCCGGTTCCTTATCGGCACGAAAGGATCCCCCCTCCCCTCGTGGGAGGGGGACGGGGAGAGGGGCACAGACGGCAAACAAGACGGCCCGGGCGCCCCTCGGGCGGCCCGGGCCGTCTTGGGTTCCCAAGCCTTTCAGCCTTCCAGCTTCCCAGCTTTCCAGCCTTCCAGCCTCCCGGCCTTCCAGCCTCCCAGCCGTCAATACTCGTACATCGTCCAGATCCCGCAGGGGCACACCCCGGCGCAGAAGCCGCAGCCGATGCATTTGTCGTCGTCCACCACGTACTCGTACCCGCCGCCCTCGGTCTCCCGGCGGGAGATCGCGCCCCAGTAGCAGGTGGTCTCGCAGAGATGGCAGTCGCGGCAGCTCGCGCACGACATGCATTTTCCGGCCTCGCCCTCGCAGGTGCGCGAAAGGTCGTTCTGCCGGGCCCGGTCGTACCACTGGAACTTGATCCGCTCGTAGGGGATGACCTCCTTGCGGTCGTCCTCGTACTCGGTCTTCGCAATCAGGGAGTGCACGTACCGGGCCGCCCGCAGGCCGGAGCCGATGGCGTTGGTGATGAGCCCGGGCCGGGTCACGTCGCCCACGGCAAACACCTTGGGGTCGGTGGTGCGGCCCACCGGGTCCACCCGCACGAACCCCCGCTCCCGGTCGATCGTCTCGGGCAGGTAGTCGAGCTCCGGGGTCTCGCCGATGGAGATGAACACCACGTCGGCCGGAAGGGACGTGCCGTCCTTGAAGTAGATCCGCTTTTCCTCGGGGTCGTAGCGCTCGGTGAACTTGGGGTAGAGGATCTCGGCGCCCCGGGCCTTGGCCATCTTCTGCTCTTTGCCGAAGGAGGCGGGTTTCTGGATGTCCACCGCGGTGACCGTGCGGGCCCCGCAGTTGAAGGCCTCCACGCAGATGTCCATGCCCACGTTCCCCGCGCCGATCACCACCACGTCCTTGCCGGTGAGGTCCCGGGGGTTGCGGGCGTTGATCTCCTTGAGGAACACGATGCCCGGCACCACGTGCTCGTAGCCCGGGAACGGGATCACCCGGGGCGAGTGGCATCCGGTGGCCAGCAGCACCACGTCGTGGGCGTCGTAGATCTCCTTGTATTTCGCCGCGTCCACCTCGACCCCGGTGTGGACCTCGATCCCGGTCGCCCGGAACCGCTCGATCTCCTTGGCCAGGATCTCCCGGGGCAGCCGGTCCTCGGGGATGCAGTAGTAGATCTTGCCGCCGAGTTCGGGCTCGCGCTCGTAGAGGCTCACCTGGTACCCCCGGAGCCGGAGCTGCCAGGCCGCGCTCATGCCGGCGGGCCCGCCGCCGATCACGGCGATCCGCTCGGAGCGCTTGGTCTCGATCCGGGGGGCCGGCCGCTCCAGACTCAGCCGCCCGAGGAAGCTCACGTCCACCGGGTCGGAGAGGTACGCCTGGCGCGAGCAGTGGTCCATGCACAGGTTGGGGCACACGTACCCGCACACCGTGCCCGGAAACGGCGAGTACTTGAGCACGAGATCGAGGGCGTCGGTCTCGTGCCCCTCGCGCAGGAGCCGGGTGCGCTCGTGGGTCGGGATGCCCGTGGGGCAGTACCCCGCGCAGGGCGGGGCGTATTTGTCGTTCTCCCACACGGGGCGCTGGCGCCGGAGTTCCCCGGTCACCGTGAACGGGATGATCGTGCGCTCGTCGGTGATGTAGTCGGCGAAGATGCCGCCCTCGCCCACCCCCTTGAACCACACGTTCCGCCGGAACTCGGCCATGCTCCGGCGCTTCGACCGGGCCCGCTCGGCCCGCTCGTCGGGGGTGAGGGCCACGATCTTCCGCCACTCCTCGGGGCTCCGGGTCAGGGCCTCGTAGAACCCCATGCGGTCGATCGCCTTGAGGAACGGCTTCATGTGCTTTTTGAGCCAGGCCCAGTCGGCGTCGGTGAGCTCGGCGACGCGCACGTCGTCCTCGCTCACCCCCTCGGTGGGCCCCCGGAAGTAGATGGTGCCGCCCACCATGCCGACGCAGGGCCGGTAGCCCAGCACGTTGTCGGGGTTGCGGGGGTTCACCCCGCACACCACGGCGATGCCCCCCGCCTTGAACTCGGCAAAGGAGTCGCCCACGTCCCGGAAGTACCAGGACTGGATCGGGTCGAACCGGGGGTTGTACTTGGTCAAGGTGTCGCACCGGGCCCCGCCCCCGCCCTGGACGTAGAGCACGCCCTGGGCCCCGGCGTTGTGGGCGCCGTTGGCCACGTCGCCCAGCACCGTAATCTTGGCCCCGCAGTTGATCCAGCCCACGTCGTCGGAGCAGGAGCCCTCCACCACGATCTCGGTGCCGAACATGCCCATGGCCCCGAGCCGCTGCCCCGGCGCGCCCACGACCTTGATCTTCACGGTCTCGCCGGTGGGCCAGATGCGGCCGCCGATCCCGTGCTGGCCGTCGGCCACCACCTTGAGCCGGCGCTTCCCGCGCCGGACGAGTTCCTGGATGCGCTCGTCGAGTTCCTTCGACGGAACCCGCTTCCCGTTCACACGACCTTTGACTTCCACGGAAGACGGCATGGTTCGTCCCCTAGCACGCGTACGCGATCTGGAGCCGGTCGGCGATGGCCCGGTCGGCCACGCTCAGCCCGTCGGACATGCCGATCGGCAGCTCCGTGGACCGGCCCATGGGTGCGAAGATCTTCTTGAGTTCCTTGTCCGCGGCCACGAACACGTCCACCACCCGCTCGGCCACCTTGTCGGGGTCAAGCCGGCGGTAGAGCTTCGGGTCCTGGGTGGTGATGCCCCGGGGGCATTTGCCGGTGTTGCAGATGTTGCACCGGTTTCGCTCGTCGCCCAGGCACCCCCCGGCCGCCTGCATGATGTACTTGCCGCAGTCGGCGCCCGACGCGCCCAGCATGATGAGGGCGGCGGCGTTGGCCGCCAGGTTCCCGCTCTTGCCCACCCCGCCCGCCGCGAAGAGCGGCAGCTCGTTCTGCTTCCCGATCTTCACGAGGTTCAGGTAGCACTCCCGCAGGTTCGAGGCGATGGGGTGGCCCATCTTGTCGAGGCTCACGTTGTAGGCGGCCCCCGTGCCCCCGTCCTCGCCGTCGATCGTGAGCGCGGCGGCGAACGGGTTCCGGGCCAGGTTGTTCAGGACCGCCAGCGCCGTCTTCGTGCCCGAGATCTTGGGGTACACCGGCACCCGGAACCCGAACAGCATCGACATGGAGGTGATCATCTTCGCGACCGCCTCCTCGATGGAGTACTTGGTCTGGTGGGTCGGCGGGGAGGCCAGGTCCACGAACTCGGGCACGCCCCGGATGCGGGCGATGTGCTTGAGCACCTTGGCGGCCATCAAAAGCCCCCCGTCCCCGGGCTTGGCGCCCTGGCCGTACTTGATCTCGATGGCGGCCGGGTCGCACTGCATCTCGGGCACGGCGTGGATGATCTCGTCCCAGCCGAAGTACCCGGAGGCGATCTGGAGGATGAAGTATTTGAGGAACGGGCTCTTAAGGAGCCGGGGCGGCATGCCCCCTTCCCCGGTGCACATGACCACCGGGATCTTCTCGACCTCGTTGAGGTAGGCCACGCCCATGGCGAGCCCCTCCCACATGTGGGGCGACAGGGCCCCCACCGACATCCCCCCGATCCGGATCGGGAAGATCTCCCGCACCGGGGGGATGAACGGGGTGCCGTCGCGCACCAACGAGTCCCCCTCCACCCGCAGGGGGAGCTGCTCGGGGGGCAGGTTGCGGCCCAGGTAGGTGCGCACCCGGAACTCGTGGCGGCCGGCGTCGAGGGCCGGGTCGGTGAGCATGGAGATCCGGGTGAACTTGAGCTGGTCCAGGGTGGACACGCCGGGGTCGTTTCGCCGGCCGCCCCGCTTGTAGGGCTCGCCCCCCTGGTTGATGTGCCAGTTGAACTTGTTGGCCGGGTTGAACTCGGGCCGGATCGCGTCGTTGGGGCACACGAGCCGGCACGTGGCGCACCCGATGCACCGGCGGCGGATGTCGGTGACCTGCCGGACCCCGGAGACCACCTTGCGCACGGTGGTGGGAAGGGGGATCGGCCCCGTGGACTCCACGAGTCGCTTCTCGAACACGCCCGGCTCGATGGCCCGCACGGGGCACACCGCGGTGCATCGGCCGCAGCGGGTGCACTGGGCGTCGTTCCAGTGAATGACGTAGGGCAGGTCGCTCAGGCTAAGCTGATGGTTGTGGTCGAGCCGTCCAGCTGATTCCATACCTCGATCTCCTTGGCGCCGGGGCGCACCGCAACGAAGTCGTACTTCATCGGGAACACGTCCTTCTCGACGTCCCGGTTGGGCACGGCCGAGGTGAGGCCGCAGACCTCCGACATGAGCCCCACCCGGCCCTTCACCCCGCCCACCACGCCGGGCCGGAGCTTCTTGGCGTCCTGCACCATGAACACCGTGCCGTCCCGGTCGCAGCCGATCACGCAGTTGGGCCCGTCGATCGTGAGCATCCGGAGGCTGCGCTTCATGAGCCGCAGGGCCTCGGCGTCGGGCCGCCCGCCCATCTCCTCGTCCTTCAGGGGCGTGATCACGTCCTTGTAGTAGGGCAGGGGGTAGCCGAGCCGGCACCGCACGTAATGGAGGATGTGGGCAAACACCTCGCTGTCGGAGTTGTAGCCCACGTACCCGGGCTCGCCCCGGCTCATGAGGTACTCCCGGATCGGGACGAACGCTGTGTTCTCCCCGTTCGTCATGGTGAACACGCCCTGGATGAAGAACGGGTGGCAGGCGTAGAGGTTGATGGCGTAGTTCGTGTTCTGGCGGCCTTGCGCGAACACGATCTTCGCCGGGATGGGCTTCTTGTCGAGCCCGAAGAACTCGCCGACCTCCAGGGGGTCGCCCACCTCCTTGAGGGTCACCACGTCGGGCCAGAAGCTGAACACGGTGATCGAGCCGCCGTCCCGCTCCCCCATGGCCCGGATCTCCAGGCGGGTCTTCAGCAGGAACTCGGCCTTCTCCTCAAAGGGCTTGTCCCGCATATGGTCCGGGTACTCGAAGGCCTTCACGATGTAGCGGTCGTGGCGCTCCACGGTGGGCCCGGGGTTCGGGTGGAGGGCCGGCTCCCACATGTGCTTCGTGCGAAACCCCTTCGAGACCATGAACTGGTCGAGGTCGTAGAACCCCTTGTCCGTCGTGATGGCCGACAGGACCGGGTACTCCTTGAGCTCCTCGAACTCGCCCCCCAGATCCCGGAGGATGAGGCCCAGGCCGGAGCCGTCGTGGCCCTCCTTCATAGTTTCAAGGGCGAGGATGTTCTCCATGGGGGAGAAGTACTCGTCCGAGATGATCGCGGCTAACCGACACATGAACGTTTCTCCTTGCCCTGGCGGGCTGCCCATTCTTTACGCACACGGCCCCGAAGGCTCGGCACGGTTGTACGCCAGCGAACGAGCGAAAGCAAGCTTCTTTGTGCCTAATTCTTGGGCATTCGCGGACGCAAAAACCGCCCCCCAAAGGAGGCGTCCTCTCGGTCCCAGGGTCCCCGCGGCTCCCCGCCCTACTCCCCTCCGGCGCTCACCGACACAAACACCAGGGGCTCGCGGCCGGCCCGCATCCCGTGGGCCTCGCCCTCGGGCACGAACACCACCGTGCCCGCCTCGACCGCGTGGGCACCCTCGGGGGTCAGGAACGCCCCCTCCCCGGCCGTGATGACCCAGACGTGGTCCCCCTTGTGCACGTGAGGGTGGATCTCGTCGCCCGGTTCGAGCCGCCACACCGTGACCCGGCTGTGGGGCCCGGAGGCCACCGGGTTCTTGCGCCCCACCGCGCACTGCGCCACCGACAGGATCTTCATGACTGCGTCCTCCCTCTCGCGGCCTTCTCGGCCAACCCCGAGGTCCCGAACCGGCGCTCCAGCTCGGCGCCCACCCGGGCCGGGTCGATGCCCCGGTGGCCGAGGAGCACGAGGCAATGGAACGCGAGGTCCGCCAGTTCATACACGAGCGCGTCGTCGTCGGCCGCCTTGGCGGCCAGGAGGACCTCCACGGCCTCCTCCCCCACCTTCTGGAGGATCTTGTCCTCCCCCTTCTCCAGGAGCCGGCACACATAGGAGTCGGGCCTGGGGTTCGCCTTGCGGTCGAGGATCACCTCGTAGACCCGGCGCAGGATGTCGGCGGTCGGCGCTTGGCTGGTCACGGCGGCAACTCCCTGGTGGAACGGCTGGAAAGCTGGAAGGGCTCCCGGGCACGAAGTTCTCCGTGTCCTCCGTGCCCTCCGTGGTAGAAAACCCCTACCCCTCGAGCCGCACCGGCACGCCCCGGTCGGCCAGGTAACGCTTGACCTCTTCGACCGTGAGCTCCCGGAAGTGGAAGATGCTCGCCGCGAGCGCCGCGTCGGCGCCGCCCACAGTCACGGCCTCGTACATGTGGTGGGCGTTTCCCGCCCCCCCCGAGGCGATCACCGGGATCTCCACCGCGTCGGCCACGGCCCGGGTCAGCGCCAGGTCGAACCCGTCCTTCGTGCCGTCGGCGTCCATGCTGGTGAGCAGGATCTCCCCGGCCCCCAGGGCCTCGACCCGCCGGGCCCACTCCACCGCGTCGAGGCCGGTGGGCTTGCGGCCCCCGTGGGTGTAGACCTCCCACCCCTCCCCGGGGCCCTCGCCCCGGCGCTTCGCGTCGATGGCCACCACGATGCACTGGGACCCGAACCGGCGGCTCGCCTCGGCCACCAGCTCCGGCCGCTGCACGGCCGCGGTGTTGATCGACACCTTGTCGGCCCCGGCGAGGAGCAGCCGGCGCACGTCGTCCACCGTGCGCACCCCGCCGCCCACGGTCACCGGCATGAACACCCGCTCGGCCGTGGCCCGCACCACGTCGATGATGATGTCGCGCTCGTCGCTCGAGGCGGTGATGTCGAGGAAGGTCAGCTCGTCGGCGCCCTGGGCGTCGTAGAGCTCGGCCACCTCCACGGGGTCCCCGGCGTCCCGGAGGTTCACGAAGTTCGTGCCCTTGACCACGCGGCCGGCATTCACGTCGAGGCAGGGGATGATGCGTTTTGCGAGCATGGGTTCTCGGCTGGAAGGCTAGAAGGCCAGGAGGCCGGGATGCTGGGAGGCTCGGAACCCCTTTTCCGACGCCCCGCGCCGCGGGCTCACCGGGCGCCCTCGGCCAGGGCGAGGGCCTCGGCGAGATCGAGGGTCCCCTCGTAGAGGGCCCGGCCCGTGATCACGCCGACCACGCCGTCCCCCTCCAGGGGGAGGAGGCGCTCGATGTCGGCGAGGGTCGAAACCCCGCCCGAGGCGATCACGGGCCGTCCGGCGGCCCGGGCGAAGGCGGCCGTGGCCTCCAGATTCACCCCGGTCTGCATGCCGTCGCGCTCGATGTCGGTGAAGATGAACCCGGCCGCACCCCGGCCGGCCAGGTCCCGGGCCAGGTCCTCGGCCGCCACATCGGTCACGTCGGCCCACCCCCGCACGGCCACCCGGCCGCCCCGGGCGTCGATGCCCACGAGCACCCGGCCGGGACGGGCCTCCGACAGCCGGCCCACGAGGTCGGGGTTTTCCACGGCCGCGGTGCCCAGGATCACGTAGTCCACCCCTTCGGCGAACCAGGCCTCGGCCGTGGCCTCGTCGCGGATGCCGCCCCCGAGCTCCACCTCCACGTCCACGGCCCGCCGGATGGCTCGAACGGCCTCCCGGTTCTCGGGCCGGCCCGAAAACGCGCCGTCCAGGTCCACCACGTGGATCCGGCGGGCCCCGGCCTCGGCCCACCGCCGGGCCACGGCGGCCGGGTCGTCGCCGTACACCGTGGCCTCGTCCATCCGGCCCTGGCGCAGCCTGACGCACCGGCCGCCCTTGAGATCGATCGCGGGAATCACGAGCATTCTTGTTTTCCCTTCGGGAAACGGTGGGAGAGCCCCCTCACCCCGGCCCTCTCCCCCAACGGGGGAGAGGGAGTCACACGGCCCCCGGCTCCTTGCCGGCGCGAAACGGTTCCCCTCCCCCGGTAGGAGGGGGACAGGGGGAGGGGGTAGCCGTCCCAGCGTCCTAACGTCCCAGCGTCCGAACGGTCTCCCAGAACCCCCGGAGCAGGGCCAGGCCCACCCGCTGGCTCTTCTCGGGGTGGAACTGGCAGGCGAACAGGTTGTCCCGGGCCACCGCCGCGGCGAACTCCACCCCGTACTCCGTGGTGCCCACCACCACCCCCGGGTCCTCGGGCACCGGGTAGTAGGAGTGGACGAAATAGACATACGCCCCGTCGGGCACCCCCGAGAGCACCGGGTGTTCCCGGACCTTGCGCAGCCGGTTCCAGCCCATGTGGGGCACCTTGCGCCGCTCGGCCGCCCCGGGCTCGGGGTGGGGGAACCGCACCACCCGGCCCCGCAGGATGCCGAGGCCCGGCACGGGGCCGTTTTCGTCGCTCTCGTCGAACAGCAGCTGGTACCCCACGCAGATCCCCAGGAACGGGGTGCCCGCGAGGATCCGGTCGCGCACCACCTGGGCGAGCCCGAAGGCCTCGAGCTTTCGCAGGCAGTCCCCGAACTCCCCCTGGCCGGGCAGCACCAGGGCCGCGGCGTCCCGCACCCGGGCCGGGTCGCGGGTCACCACCGCCGGGGCCCCCACATGCTCCAGGGCCTTTTCCACGCTCCGGAGGTTCCCGGAGTCGTAATCCAGGACCGCCACCTCCACGGTCACAGGCTCCCCTTGGTCGAAGGCACCCCGGCCCGCCTCGGGTCCGGCGAGGCCGCCCGGCGGAGGGCCCGGCCGAAGGCCTTGAACACGGCCTCGATCCGGTGGTGGTTGTTCCGGCCGGCGAGCACCCGGACGTGGAGCGTGACGCCGGCGTTTCGCACCAGGGCCTCGAAGAACTCCCGGAAGAGCTCGGTGTCCAGGTCCCCCACCTTGCCCGGGGGGATGCCATCGTCGTAGCTCAGGTGGGCCCGGCCCGAGAGGTCCAGGGCCACCTGGGCCAGGGCCTCGTCCATGGGCACCACGGCCTCCCCGAACCGCTCGAGCCCCCGGCGGTCGCCCAGGGCCTTCGCCAGGGCCTGGCCGAGGCAGATCCCCACGTCCTCCACGGTGTGGTGGGCGTCCACGTGGAGATCCCCCCGGGCCTCCACCTCCAGGTCCACGAGCCCGTGGACGGCCACGTGGGTGAGCATGTGGTCCAGGAACCCCACCCCGGTCTGGATCCGGTGGGCGCCGGCGCCGTCCAGGTCCAGCGCCAGTTTCACCCGGGTCTCCGCCGTCGTCCGCTCGATCTCGGCCCGTCTGGACATGGGGTGCTCCCTCGGCACAGCCGCAAAGGGGGAATCGATGGTCTGTCGCGGGTCGTAGGACGTCGTGCCGTCCTCACGTCCTCACGTCCTAGCGTCCGAACGTCCTACCGTCCCCCCGTCCTACCGTCCCCCCGTCCCACCCTCTTCTCCACCGCCCGGGCGTGGGCCTCCAGGCCCTCGAGCCGGGCGATCCGCATCACCGGCTCGGCCAGCCGGCCCAGGGCCTCCCGGGAAAACGAGAGCACGCTGGAGCGCTTGAGAAAGTCCTCCACGCCCAGGGGCGAGTAGAACCGCGCCGTCCCGGCCGTGGGCAGCACGTGGTTGGGGCCGGCCAGGTAGTCGCCGAGGCTCTCCGGCGTGTGGTGGCCCAGGAACACGGCCCCCGCGTGGCGGATCTTCCCCAGGAGGTCCCAGGGCCGCTCCACCGCGAGCTCCAGGTGCTCGGGCGCGACCCGGTTCGCCACCTCGGCCGCCACCTCCAGGGAGGGTACCACGAGCACGGCCCCGCGGTCCTCCCAGCTTTTCCTGGCGATCTCGCCCCGGGGCAGTTGGGCCAACTGGGCCTCCACCTCGGCCGCCACGGCCCGGGCGAAAGCCTCGTCCGTCGAGACCAGCGCGGCCGTCGCCCAGGGGTCGTGCTCGGCCTGGCTCAGGAGGTCGGCCGCGATCCAGGCGGGCTCGCCCGAGCCGTCGCTCACCACCAGGATCTCGCTGGGGCCGGCCACCATGTCGATGCCCACCCGGCCGAACACCATCCGCTTGGCCGTGGCCACGTAGATGTTGCCCGGGCCCACGATCTTGTCCACCCGGGGCACGGTGGGGGTGCCGTAGGCGAGCGCGGCCACGGCCTGGGCCCCGCCGATCCGGTACACCTCCCGCACGCCGGCGAGCCAGGCCGCCCCCAGCACGTACGGGTTCGCCCGGCCCCCGGGGGTCGGGGTCACCATGACGATCCGCCCCACCCCCGCCACCCGGGCGGGCACGGCGTTCATGAACACGCTCGAGGGGTACGCGGCCGTCCCCCCGGGCACGTAGATCCCCACGGCGTCGAGGGGGGTCACCCGCTGGCCCAGCACCACCCCGTCCTCGTCGGCAAACCACGACTGGGGCTTCTGGCGCTCGTGGAACGCCCGGATCCGGGCCTCGGCGAGTTCCAGGGCGGCCCGGTCCTCGGCCGGGAGCCCCTCCCACGCCGCCTCGAGCTCGGCCTCGGGGATCCGGAGATCCGCGGGGGAGAGATCGAGCCCGTCGAACCGGGCCGTGTACCGGCACAGGGCCTCGTCCCCCTCCCGGGCCACGGCCTCCAGGATCTCCCGCACGGACTGCTCCACCTCGGCCACCCCGGCCTCGGCCCCCCGCTCGGCCAGGCGGGCGAGGAGTGCCTCGGCCTCGGGGGTTCCCCAGCGCGCCACCGGTTTCATGCCGCCTCCCTCCGCTCCCGAAACCGCCGGATGAGCTCCGAGATCTCCCGGGTCCGGGTCTTCATGGACGCCCGGTTCACGATGAGCCGGCAGGTGGACTCGAGGATCGTCTCGAGCTCCACGAGCCCGTTTCGCCGCAGGGTCTCGCCGGTGCTCACCAGGTCCACGATCACCTCCGAAAGGCCCACCAAGGGGGCGAGCTCGATGGAGCCGTAGAGCTTGATCACCTCGGCCTGCACGCCCTTGGCCCGGAAGTGGGCCTCGGCGAGCCGGGGGTACTTGGTCGCCACCCGCAGGTGGGACCGGCCCGGGTCGGGCACCCGGTCGGCCGGCGCCGCCACGGCGAGCCGGCAGTACCCGAACCCCAGATCCAGGGGCTCGTACACCTGGGGCTCCTGCTCCAGGAGCACGTCCCGGCCCACGATCCCCAGGTCGGCCGCGCCGTGCTCCACGTAGGTGGGCACGTCCTGGCCCCGGACCACCAGGAACCGGTAGGGGGGCGCGTCGAACCGCAGGAGCCGCGAGTCCGACTGGGCCACCGAGGCGGGGATGCCGCAGGACTCCAGGAACGCCGCGGAATCCTCGAGAATCCGCCCCTTGGGCAGGGCGAAGGTGATCGGCTCGTGTTCACCCACTTGTTGCGCTCTCCGTTTCGGCTTCCGGCCGGGCGGCCCGGTCACGATCGGCGGTCCCAAACGGGGATCACAGGTTCTCCTGGATCCGCCGGACCCGGGCCCCCAGGGCGGCCAGCTTTTCCTCGATCCGCTCGTACCCCCGGTCCAGGTGGTACACCCGGGACACCACCGTGGTGCCCTCGGCCACGAGCCCCGCGAGCACCAGGGCGGCGCTGGCCCGGAGATCGGTGGCCATCACCCGGGCCCCCGAAAGCCGCTCCACCCCCCGGACCACCGCGCTTCCCCCCTCCACCCGGATGTCGGCGCCCATGCGGTTCAGTTCGGGCACGTGCATGAACCGGTTCTCGAACACGGTCTCGGTGATCACGCTGAGGCCCCGGCCCACGGCCATGAGGGCCATGAACTGGGCCTGCATGTCGGTGGGGAACCCGGGGTACGGCCCGGTGCGCACGTCCACGCTCCGGGAACGGCCGTTGCCCCGCACCCGGATCCCGCCGCTCTCCGGTTCCACCCGGTACCCGGCCTGGCGCACCTTCTGGACGAGGGCGTCCAGGTGCTCGGGCACCGCCCCCCTCACGAACACCTCGCCCCCGCACAGGGCCCCGGCCACCAGGAAGGTGCCCGCCTCGATCCGGTCGGGGATGGGGTCGTGGTCGTAGGGGCCGAGGCGGTCCACGCCCTCGATCTCCACCACGGCCGACCCGGCGCCCCGGACCCGGGCCCCCATGGCCGTGAGGCACCGGGCCAGGTCCTCCACCTCGGGCTCCCGGGCGGCGTTCTCGATCACGGTGCGGCCCCGGGCCAGGGCCGCGGCCATCATGAGATTCTCGGTGCCGGTCACGGTGGGCAGGTCGAGCACGATCCGGGCCCCCTCGAGCCGCGGGGCCTCCACCTCCACGTACCCGTGCTCGAGCCGGATCCGCGCCCCCATGGCCTCGAGCCCCCTGAGGTGCATGTCGATGGGCCGGGCGCCGATGGCGCACCCCCCCGGCAGGCTCACCCGGGCCCGGCCGAACCGGGCCACCAGGGGCCCCAGCACCAGCACCGACGCCCGCATGGTCTTCACGAGCTCGTAGGGCGCCTCGAGCACCCCGACCCCGGAGGCGTCGATCCGCATCCCATCGGCCTCGAACGCCACCGAGGCGCCCAGGTGCTCCAGCAGCCGGGCCAGGGTGCGCACGTCGCTCAGCCGAGGCACCCGGCGGAGCCGGCACGGCCCCTCGGCCAGGAGCGCCGCCGCCATGAGCGGGAGCACCGCGTTCTTGGCCGGGCTGACGGTCACCTCCCCCGCCAGCCGGGCCCCGCCCTCGATCTCGATCGCGTCCATGGAGCTATCGATTCACCAATCAGGAAGCCAGGTAGCCCCCGGGGCATCCTCGGGGCCCTGCGACGGGGGGGAACTCACGACGGGGGCCGCCTCGCCCCTTCCCCCTCCCCCTGTCCCCCTCCCGCCGGGGGAGGGGGGACTGTTGCACGCCGATAGGGAGCGGGGCGCCTTCTGTCTCCCTCTCCCCCCGTCGGGGGGAGAGGGCCGGGGTGAGGGGGGGCCCGTCACCGCCCCGCCACCGCCACCCGGGGGATGCCCGCCAGGTCCCGGCGGATCTCCACCCGGGAAAACCCCGCCTCGGCCAGAAGGTCCCGCACCGCGGCGTCCTGGCCCTTGCCGAACTCCAGGAGGAGCCGGCCCTCCGGCGCCAGGAACCGGGGCGCCTCCGCCGCGATCCGCCGGATCACGTCGAGCCCGTCGGGGCCCCCGTCCAGGGCCCCCCGGGGCTCGTACCGGCTCACCTCGGGCTCCAGGCCCTCGATCTCGTCCCGGGGCACGTAGGGCGGGTTCGACACGATCCGGTCGAACCGCTCCCCGGCCACGGGGGCGAACAGATCGCCGCGCCGCAACTCCGCCCGGTCGGCCACCCCGAGGGCCTCGGCGTTTTCCCGGGCCAGGGCGAGCGCCGCGTCCGAGACATCGGTCCCCACCCCGGTCCAGCCGGGCCGTTCGGTCAAAAACGCCAGGAGGACGCACCCGCTCCCCACCCCCAGGTCCAGGATCCGGCCCTCGGGCGGCGCCCCCTCGAGCGCCGCCTCCACCAGGAACTCCGTCTCGGGCCGCGGCACCAACACCCCCGGACCGACCCGGAACGGGAGCGACCAGAACTCCCGTTCCCCCGTGATGTACGCCACGGGCTCCCGCCGGGCCCGCCGGCGCAGGGCCTCCCGGAACGCCGCGACCTCGGGTTCCTCCAGGGGCTTGTCGAACTCGGTGTAGAGGCGGATCCGCTCCACCCCCAGCACGTGGGCCAGGAGCACCTCGGCATCGAGCCGGGGGGTCGCCACCCCCTTCTCGGCCAGGTACCCCGTGGCCAGCCGAACCAGTTCCAGGGGGGTGCGGGTCACTGGGCGTTCTGGGCGAGGCTTTCGGCCTGGGCGTGGGCCACCAGGGCGTCGATCACCGGGTCCAGGTCGCCCTCCAGCACCTCCTGGAGCCGGTACAGGGTCAGGTTGATCCGGTGGTCCGTCACCCGGCCCTGGGGGAAGTTGTAGGTGCGGATCCGCTCGCTCCGGTCGCCGCTTCCCACCTGGGACCGCCGCGCCTCGCTGCGTTCCCGGTCGGCCTCGGCCTTGGCCTTCTCGAACAGCCGGGCCTGGAGGATCTTCATCGCCTTGGCCCGGTTCTTGTGCTGGGACTTCTCGTCCTGGCAGGCCACCGTGATCCCGGTGGGCAGGTGGGTGATCCGCACGGCCGACTCGGTCCGGTTCACATGCTGGCCGCCCGCGCCGCTCGCCCGGAACACCTCGACCCGCAGGTCGTCGGGGTTCACGTCCACGTCCACCTCGTCCGCCTCGGGCAGCACCGCCACCGTGACGGCCGAGGTGTGGATGCGGCCCCCCGACTCGGTCACCGGCACCCGCTGCACCCGGTGGACCCCGCTCTCGAACTTGAGCCGGCTGTAGGCGTTGCGGCCCTCGATGAGCGCGATCACCTCCTTGAACCCGCCGATCCCGGTGGGGTTCGAGCTCAGGACCTCCACCTTCCAGCCCCGCTCCTCGGCGTAGCGGGTGTACATGCGAAAGAGCTCGGCCGCGAACAGGGCGGCCTCCTCGCCCCCCGTCCCGGCCCGAATCTCGAGGATGACGTTCTTCTTGTCCAGCGGGTCCTTGGGGGTGAGGAGCTCCTTGAGCCGGGCCTCGGCCCGCTCGAGGGCCTCCTCGGCCTCCGGGAGCTCCTCGGCCGCGAGCTCGCCAAGTTCGGGATCCTCAAGCAGCGCCCGGGCCTCGTCCACCCGGTCCTTGCACTCCCGGTACTCCCGGTACGCCTCCACGATCTCCCGGAGCTCGGCGTGTTCCTGGGCGAGCTTGCGGTACCGGTCCGGGTCCGAGAGCACCTCGGGATCCGAGAGCTCCCGGTTCAACCCCTCGTACCGGGCCTCCACCCCCTCGAGCCGCTCGAGCCACCCGGCCGTGCTCACGGCGCCTCCCCCAGGAGCGGCCGGAGTTCGGAGCGCACCTCGGCGGCCTGGCCGCAGGAGTAGGCCCCCTCGGGGCACGCGCCCCGCAGGCATCCGGGGCCGGCGCCCCGGAACAGGAGCGGGGCCACCGGCACGACGGCCCGGAGCATCTCCCGGGCGAGATCCCGGATCTCCCACTGGGCCCGGCGGCACAGCCGCAGGGCGAACAGGTGGCGCAGCTCCCGGGCGTTCATGGTGACCACGAGCTTCGTCTCGCAGGCGTTGGGCAGAAGATACCGGGCGTCCTCGGCCGGCACCCCGGCCTCCACGAGCTCCCGGTAGAGGGCCCACACCCCCTCCACGGCCTCCCGAAACCGCGCGGCCCGCTCCGGGTCGGCGGCCACCGACGGGGGCACCACCACGTTGGGCTCGTCGAGCCGCACGTACCGCTGGCTCTGCTGGGAGTAGCTCGCGAGCCGGTGGCGCACCAGCTGGTGGGAGCAAGCCCGGCTGATCCCCTCGACCCCGAAGGTGAACGAGGCGTGCTCCAGGGCCGAGAAATGGCCCATGGAGACGAGCTTGCCCAACAGGGCCGCCACCTCGTCGGGGCCGAGATCCCGGGCGAGCTCCCCCACCCCGCGGGCCGAGTAGCACAGCCGCGCGGCCAGGGCGACGGTCTTCTCCGGATCGGGGGTGTGGCTCAGGAGCCGGACGCGGGCGCCCACCTCGGCCTACTCTTCGTCCTTCTTCTTGTCCAGGCCGTACTTGCGGAGGAACCGCTCCACCCGGCCCGCGGTGTCCACCACCTTCTCCTTGCCCGTGAAGAACGGGTGGCACTGGGAGCAGATCTCGGTGTGGATCTCGGGCTTGGTGGAACGGGTCTCGAACGTGGCGCCGCACGAGCAGGTGACCACGGCCTTGTCGTACTTGGGATGGATGCCTTCTTTCATGTTCGACACCTCGCTGGGTTGGGATTGGACCTCGGAAACCCGCGACGATACCATCCGGCCGCCCGAAAGGGCAAGGGCGCTTGACACTTTGTCGAACCCGCCCCTATACTCGGCGCCCACACCGGCCGGAGTGGTGAAACTGGTAGACGCGCCGGACTCAAAATCCGGTGGGCCGCAAGCCCGTGGGGGTTCGAGTCCCCCCTCCGGCACCACTAGGGACCCGACGCGGGCCGTCCGAGGGCGGCCCGCGTTGCCGTTTCGCCTCCCGGCTACGGCGCCCCGCCTTCCCCCCCGGAGCCCAGCCATGCCCCATCGGCGCGACCCCATGTACCGGTTCCTCGCCGTGCTCACCGTGGCCTCGATGGTGGGGCTCCAGGGGTGGCGGACGCTCTTCAACAACTTCGCGGTGGAGGTGGCGGGGCTCGAGGGGGTGCACGTCGGGGTCATCCAGGCCGTGCGGGAGATCCCGGGGTTTCTCACCTTTCTGGTGGTGTACGTGCTCCTGGTGCTCTCGGAGCACCGACTCGCGGCGCTGTCCATCGCGGTCCTGGGCCTCGGGGTGGCGGCCACCGGGTTTCTCCCCACCTACGGCGGCCTCCTGCTGACCACCCTGGGGATGAGCCTCGGGTTCCACTACTACGAGACCGCCAACCAGTCCCTCACCCTCCAGTACTTCGACCGGGACACCGCCCCGGTGGTGTTCGGCCGGCTCCGGGCCCTGGCGGCCGCCTCGAACCTGGCCGTGGGCGTCGCCATCTTCGCCCTCGCGCCGGTCCTCGCCTACCGGGAGCTCTACCTGGCCGTGGGCGGGCTCGTCGTGCTGGCCGGGGCCTGGGGGCTCACCCGGAACCCCACCCGGGCCGACCTGCCGGTGCAGCGAAAGGGCATGGTGCTGCGCCGGCGGTACTGGCTCTACTACGTCCTGACCTTCCTGGCCGGCGCCCGCCGGCAGATCTTCATCGCGTTTTCCGTGTTTCTGCTCGTGAAGGTGTTCGGGTTTTCGGTGCGGGAGATCACCGCGCTCTTTGTGCTCAACAACGCGTTGAACTACCTGGCGAGCCCGTTGATCGGGAAGGCGATCGTGCGGTTCGGGGAGCGGCGGCTGCTCTCGGTGGAGTACGGGGGGCTCGTCCTGATCTTCCTGGGCTACGCCTTCACCGGGTCCCGGTGGGTGGCGGCGGGGCTCTACGTGCTCGACCACCTCCTGTTCAACTTCTCCATCGCGATCCGGACCTACTTCCAGAAGATCGGCGACCCCGAGGACGTGGCCCCCACCATGGCCGTGGGGTTTGCCATCAACCACATCGCGGCCGTGGTGCTCCCCGCCGTGGGGGGGCTTTTGTGGATGATCGACCACCGGGTGCCGTTCCTCGGTGGCGCCGCCCTGAGCGCCGTGTCGCTCCTCTTCGTCCAGGGCATCCGCACCCCGGCGCGGGCGTGAGGGCGGGGGTGTTTCCTCCCGGGAACGAAGGGTAGCCCCGGTCCGGCGCTGTGGGGCCCGGTCCGGGGCCCGGGATCAGGAAGCGTCGTGGCTGCCCAGCGGCCGGGCCGCCCCGCCGCCGGGCCGATCGCAATCCCACCCAACCGCCCGGCACCGGCCGGCCCGGAGTTCCCGCACGAGCTCGGCCCGGGAGCGCACCGGCGCCTCGAAGGCGGTAAACGCGCGCCCGAGCTCGCCCAGGCCGTGGGCGTCGCTTCCCCCCACCCCCGCAAGCCCGTGGGCGCTGGCCCATTCGGCCGCCCGCCGGTTTTCAGCCGGGCGGTTCCGGCCGTTGGCCACCTCCAGGAGCTCGCACCGGCCGGCCCGCAGGAACCCGGTCGCCGCGGGCCGGGCCCGCCGGAACGGATGGGCCGCCACCGCCGCGCCGCCGGCCTCCCGCACCCACGCGAGGAGCGGCCCGGCCGATAGCCCCTCCGGCAGGTCCTCGAACGGCCCGAAAAGGAGGAAGTCGCCCTCCGGGGTCGAGTACTCCATGCCGATCACCACCGCGAGCCCGTCGGCCTGCACGCCCTCGGTTATCCGGTGGCGGGCGGCCATGGTATGGTGGTCGGTGATCGCGACCCCGTCGAGGCCCCGGCCGCGGGCGGCCCGGAGGATCTCCTCGACCCCGAGGGAGCTGCAGGGGGAGAACGCGGTATGCACGTGAAGGTCGAACCGGAACATGCCCCCAGGATGGCCCGGCGGCGCGGCCCGGGCAAAGCGGATCTTCCGATGGGCCGGGCCGGCGCCATCGGCGCCGCCGATCCGGCGGGGCCGGGGGGCTGATCCCGTGCCCCGGCGCTGCATCCTGCTTCTTCTGGACGGGCTCGGGGACCGGGCCTGCCCGGCCCTGGGGCACCGCACCCCGCTGGAGGCCGCCCACACCCCCCACCTCGAACGGCTGGCCGCCCGGGGGGCCTGCGGCCTGCTGCACGCGGCCCGGCCCGGCCTGGCGCTGCCCAGCGAGGAGGCCCACTTCGCCCTGTTCGGGTACGGGCCCGAGGAGTTTCCCGGCCGGGGGGCCCTGGAGGCCCTGGGGGCCGGGATCCCCCTGGGGCCCGGGGACGTGGCGTTCCTGGCCCACCTCGATCACGCCACCCCCGACGGGGACGGGCTCCGGCTGGGGCCCGAGCGGCCCGCCGCGTCCCCGGAGGAGGCCGCGGCCCTGGCCTCGGCTCTTCCCGCGGTGGAGGCCGAGGGCCTTCGGCTCGCGTTCCACCCCACGGGCGGGCTCCACGGCATCGTCCGGGCCGAGGGCGGCGCCTCCCCCCACGTGACCGACACCGACCCCCTGGCCCGGGCCGAGCCCGTGCTGGCCCCCCGGCCCTGGGCCCGCACCCCGGAACCCGACGCCGCGGCCCGCACGGCCCGGACCCTCGACGCCTTCCTCCGGGCGTGCCACCGGGCCCTCCGGGACCACCCGGCGAACCGGGCGCGCCGGGCCCGGGGCCTTCCGGAGTTCAACGTGGTCGTGACCCACCGCCCGGGCCGGCCGATCCGGGTCCAGCCCTTCGGGGAGCGGTGGGGCCTGCGGGGCCTTTCCATCGGCTCCGGCCTCGTGTACCGGGGCCTGGCCCGGCACCTGGGGCTCGCGTTCACGCCCGACCCCGACACCGACGACCCCGGGGCCGACTACCTCCGGCGGATCCGGCTGGCCCTCGCGGCCGACCACGACTTCGTCCACGTCCACACCAAGGCCCCGGACCAGGCGGCCCACACCAAGGACCCCCGGGCCAAGGTCCGGGCGATCGAGGCCCTCGACCGGGCCGTGGGAGAGGCCGCCGGAGAACTCACGGCCCCCGAGGTGCTCCTCGTGGTGACCTCGGATCACTCGACCCCGAGCACGGGCCCCCTCATCCACTCGGGAGAGCCCGTGCCGCTCCTGATCCACGGCCAAGGGGTGCGGCGGGACCGGGTGGACCGGTTCGACGAGGTGTCCTGCGCCGGCGGCGCCCTGGGGCTCGTGCGGGGCCGGAACCTCCTCCCCATGGTCCTCGACCTCCTAGACCGGGCGAAGCTCCGGGGTCTCATGGACACCCCGGCGGACCAACCCTACTGGCCCGGCCCCCGGGAGCCCTGGAGGGTGGAGGGATGACGACGGGCGTCGTGCACGGCCGGTTCCAGGTGTTCCACACCGACCACCTGGCCTACCTCAGGGCCGCATGGGCCCGGTGCGACCACCTGGTGGTGGGCATCACCAACCCGGACCCCTGGGCCACCCGGGACGACCCGGCCGATCCGGCCCGGAGCCGGCCCGAGGCGAACCCGCTCACCTTCTACGAGCGCTACCGCATCGTGCAGGCCGTGCTCCTGGCCGAGGGCGTGCCGCCGGAGCGGTTCGCCATCGTGCCGTTCCCGGTGAACTTCCCGGAGCGGTGGGAGTGGTACGTGCCCCGGGACGCCCTCTACTTCCTCACCATCTACGACGCCTGGGGGGAGCGAAAGCGCCGGCTCCTCGAGGAACACGGGCTCCGGACCGAGGTGCTGTGGCGGAAACGCCCGGAGGACAAGGCGATCACCGCCACCCGCGTGCGCGAGGCGATCCGGTGCGGCGACCCCTGGGAGCACTGGGTGCCCCCGGCCGCCGTTCGGGTCATGCGGGAGCTGGGGGTGGTGGAGCGGTTGCAAACCCGTTGATCCCTCGCCAGCGGCCCGACGGCGCCTCACCAGCGGGGCGGCTCTCGGAAAGGGGGAAAACCCCTGGAAGCGTCCACCCAGTGGAAATCGTGGACTACCACCGGTGAGAGGAGGAGCGATGAAGCCAAGAGATATGCCGCCAATCCACCCGGGGGAGATCCTCCTGGAGGAGTTCCTGAAGCCCCTGGGCATCACGCAGTACCGCCTGGCCAAGGAGATCGGGGTCACGCCGCGCCGGATCAACGAGATCGTGCGCGGCCGAAGAGCCATCACCGCCGACACCGCGCTTCGGCTTGGGCGCTACTTCGGCATGGAGCCCGAGTTCTGGATGAACCTCCAGTCCCATTACGAGATGGAGCGGGCCCGGGAAGCCCTGGGATCTCGCCTCGACGCCGAGGTCCGGCCCCTGAACCGGGCCGCCTGAAGCCGCCTACTCCCCGGCGTCGTCCCCGGGTTCGTCCTCGTAGAGAACCTCGTGGCACACGTTCCCCGGCACCGCCGCGCCACGGCGATCCCCAACGCCGCCCCGCCGAGGAGCAGGCACCCGATCACGACCCAGCGCATCGGCCCCCTCCGGCCCCCGGGGCGGCCCGGCTCCGCAGAAGCCGCGCCACCAGGGCGTTTTCCCGCACGTAGGGCACGTGCAGCTCGTATCGGGCCCGGGTGATCGCCACGTAGGCCAGGTTCTTGAGCTGCTCCTTGCCCCACCGCTCCCCCGGCTCCAGCTCGTCCAGCCCCACCACGAACACCACCGACCAGTCCATGCCCTTGGCCGTGTGGATCGTGGAGATCGCCACCGCGTCGGTGGTCACGTCGAAGGCCGCCTTGCTCCGGTAGTCCTCCGAAGCCCACCGGGCCAGCACCCCCCGGCTCTGGAGCGCGGCCTCGAGCCGGCGGGGGAACGGGGGCTCTCGGAACCCGTAGGCCTTCTTCGTGGGGTAGAGCACCGCCACCTCCGCGGCCGGCACCCTGCCCCTGAGCACCCGCTCGGCCACGGCGTCGGCCACGTACGCCACGAGCCCCTCCGGATCGGGGCACGCCCGCACCTCGGGCTCGGGCCCCCGGGCCGTCAGGTAGTCGGTGAAGAGTTCGAGCTGTCCCGCGGCCGGCCGGGGCCCGGCGGCCGCCTCGAGCCCCCGGAACCGGGCGGCGAAGGCCGCGAGCTGCTCGGTCTGGCGGTAGGCCGTGCGGAGCCGGTGTACCCGGCCCCGGGCCCGGATGCCCAGCTCGGCCCACCGGCGCTCGGCGCCCCGGCGGTAAAGGTCCTGGTGCTCGTCCAGGGCCACCAGGAGATGGTCGGTCTCCGGGTTGAGCAGCCCCACCACCAGCCGGAACATGTCGTCCGAGAAGTCCTGGCCCTCGTCCACCAGCACGGCGTCGTAGCGGTCCGGGTGGTCCGGCACCCGCGCCAGCGCCTCCTCCACCACGAGGTCGTAGTACCCGGGCTCCTCCTTCTCGAAGTTCACCGGCTCCCCCAGAACCCGCTGGCACAGCTCGAACACGTGGCACACCTCGACCCCGCCGGGCCCGAGGCCCAGGCCGTGGCGGGCGCACAGGCGCTTCAGGTACGGCACCAGGGCCACGTTGTAGCACACCAGGAGCACCCGCCGGACCTTGGGGTTGTACTTGTGGAGGAACCCGGCCCGGTGCACCAGCACCAGGGTCTTCCCGCACCCCGAGGGGCCCACCACGAGCCGGTGGCCGCCGTCCCAGCGCCGGGCCAGGGCCTCCTGGTGGTGGTCGAGGATCCGGAGCCGCTCCCGATCCTCCCCCGGGGCCGGCGGCCGGGCCGCCGGGATCCGCACCTCCGGAAACAGGGCCTGCCGCAGCGCCTGGACCTGCCGGCCCGTGAGCCGGCACGGGAACATCGGCGGAAACGAGGCCTGGAGCCGTTCTCGGAACTTCCGGCCCGAGGGGTCGGAGAAGAGGTCCCCCTGGGGGTGGAGGTCGTCCCAGAAAAACGCAAGGCCCGGCGGGATCACCCGGCCGAGCCCCTTCGCCTCGTACTCGTAGCGGTTGATGTTGGTGAACACCACCCCGGCCGACACCGGCACCGAGACCTTGTGGGGGTCGTCGGCGTGCCGCAGGGCCGGCTCGGCCCGGAGCCGCTCCAGGAGCTGGTACTGGTACTCCCGGGCCTGGCGCAGGGGATTGGGCCGGGCCTCGGCCCGGCCGTTCACCTCGATCGACCAGGTGTGGGGGTTGGCGTCCCGGACCTGCCCGAGGGCCCAGTCCTTCACCTCAAACACGATGAGCCCGAGCTCGGGGTGAAACAGCACGAAATCAGGCTCCCGGCCGTCCACGTCGGGGGTGTACCACGCCACGAACTCCCCGTCGGGCCGCGCCACCTCCTGCAGGAACGCGTAAAACCGCCGCTCCCCCTCGGTGTGAAACGCCCCCACCCCGTCCGGAATCATCGTGGCCATGGGCCCCCTCCCCCGTCTTGGGTTTGCCCGCGCGTCTCCCACCGGCCCGGGTCACCGGCGGCGGAACACCTCCCTGCGGTGCCATGCCACGGCCTCGGGCGCGGGCCAAAACGCCTCGTCGGCGGGTCCGAGAAGCGTCCTGCCGCCCAGGGCGCCGAGATGGGCCGGCAGATTCGAGTTCCGCGACAACTGCGGGGAGGTCCGGATCCGGTAGTCCGGGTCGAGCCCCAGCAGCCCCTCGTCGAAACTCCAGTGGCACAGCCGGCACAGGCCGAGGCCGTTCACCACCCGGTCGTCGCCCGACACCCTCCGCGGCACGATGTGGGCCGCCTCCACCGCCGTGTGCCCCTCGGCCGTGATCACCCGCACCCCGCAGAACCCGCACCGGTGCTCGTACGCCCGCGTCACGGCCCTCCGGAACCCCTGATCCCTTGCACGGGGCTCCACGTCAGCCGCGGCCCCACGCACCGCCGAGGGGTCGCTCCCCGCATGGAGAAGGAGTTCGCTGTACCGGTACGCCCCCTGGTTCACGGCGGCCTGTTCCCGGAGGGCGTCCCGCGCCCCGGGCTCGAAGTAGGTTTCCAGGAGCACCCCCCGGAGCGTCTCCCGGGCCGTCGGGTTCCGGAGGAGCCCGAACAGGGGCTCGTCCAGGGTGGCGCCGAGCACGAGGCTCCGGAGCCGGGGCAAGGTGTCCACCCGCCTTGCCGCCTGGAGTTGGGCCTCCTTCCCGGCCGCCGGCACGAGGTGCCAGAACCCGTCGCTCCGGAGGTGGAAAAACGGCAGCGCCATCGAACCCCGGCGCTCGGGCGGCATCACCCGGGACCAGTAGAGCCCGAACAACTCCACCAGGTCGGGGCCGGGCTCGAAGAAGTTCTCCGTCACCGCGCCCCCTGCCACGAGGTCCAGCACACACAGGAGCAACAGGGGCTTGTGGGGCGCGCGGTGCCGGGCCGAGGCCGGGTAGTGGACGCGGCTTCGGTCGGTCCGGAGCCGACGGAGGCGGTCGGCGTAGGTTGCGAGAGCCCCGGAAACGTCAGAGCGTTTCACAGCACCCTTTCCTTCGGCGAACGCGCGGGCCCTGAATAACAAAACGGCCACCGGGCGCAGGAACTGCGCCTCGGTGGCCGTGTGGGTTTCGTGTGGTTCGTCCCGCCCGGTTGCCCCGCCATGGGTCTCCCCTCCCTCGAGAATTCCGTCCAGCATGGTAGAAAAGGAACCAGCCCATGGCAAGGTTCGGGGGGGAACTCCCCCACGGGCAGGAACGCTCCGCTTGCATCCTCCCCCGGGTTCCCCCTATGTTTGGAGTGTTCGTTCGAAACAGGGGGAGGACATGGCACGGACGCCCAAACGAGATCGATTCCAGTAGCGGCCACGTTCGGCGCCCTAACCGGCGCCGCGCGTGGCCGTTTTTGTTGGTGCAGGGGGAACCCGGATGCTCTACGTCTCGGCCACCTCGGTCAAGAACTGGTTCCAGTACCGGTGCCAGCGCAAGTTCGTGTACGAAACCATGGGGCGGTCCCAGCGGAAGGCGATCCCGATTCTGGAAGAGGCCGTTCCGGAGGTCTGGGCGGAGTTCGGCCGCGACTACGAGAGGCGCGTCGTGGAGCAGTATGCCCGAACGGAAGGGGTGCGCCTCCTTCGGCCGACCCCCGGGCAGGACTCCTTGAGCGAAAGGCAGTCCCTCGCGTTCCTTGCGGGAAAACTCGATTCCACGGCCGCCCACCAACTGCTCCTCACCGAAACCTCGACCCTTCGAAAAACCCTCAGCCTGGAAGACATCAAGGTGAACTTCACCCGGGGCCTCGTGGATCTCGCCCTCGTCCGGGAAGAGGGGGGCGAGAGGGTGATCCGGTTGGTGGACATCAAGTCCACCCAGGTGGCGACCTCGTTCCACAAGATGCAGGTGGCGTGGTACGCGTGGATGCTCGGGTCCACCCTGCGGCACCACGGCATCGACGCAGAGGTCGACGAAACGGGCGAAATCTGGCACTGCACCGCGCCCGGAGGCGGCGCTTATGCTTGGGAACGAAGCGAGTTTCCCCTGGCGAGCTACATGTCCCTCCTCGCCGACTGGGCGCGGCGGGACCTTCCAAACGCCGCAGCCTGCCGGGTGGATCGCGACTTCGACAACACGTTCTTCCACATCTACTTCAAATGCGAGCAGTGCCGGTTTCTCCCCCACTGCCGGCGCGCGATCGAGGGCCCCCCGACCCACATGGACGTCAGCGCGGTCCCGGGGGTGTCGCACCAGACCAAACGGACCCTCCACGGCCTGGGCATCCGCACGGTAGGGGAGATGGTTTCCAAGGCCTCCACGTACACGGGCGGGCACGCCGCAGACACCGACTGGCGCCTGGCCAACTGGGGCCGCACGCTGTGGGAACGGGCAGGCGCCCTCCTCGACCGCCGGTGGCGTTTCGTTCCCGGCGCGGTGACCCTCCGCATGCCCCCGAAGACCGACGTATCGGTGTGCCTCGCCGCCGACCGGGATCCGGTGGCGGGCCGCCTGGCCACCGTGGGGGCCCTCGTCACCGACTCGGGCACCGAGACGCTCCGAGTCGTCCGACTGATCCGCACCCCGCAGGAGGAATCGTCCGCCCTTCTCGAGGTTCTGGGCCAGGTCGTCGGGGAACTGGCCCGGGTGGACCGGGAAAACCAGGAAAGACCGCCGGGCGAGGGGAAGATCCTCCACGTGTTCGTGTACGAACCGGCGGAGGCGAGAGACCTTGCCGAAGCCCTCGGACGTCACCTCGACAACGAACTGCTGACCCGCTGCCTTCTCGATCTCATCCGGATGTTCCCCCCGGAGTCCGTGGTGCCCGAACCCGAGTACCGGGGCTACCACCATCTTCCCGCCTGCGCCCTGCGCTCGGTGGTCGAGGAACTCCTGGCCCTACCCGTGCGGGTTTCCTTCGACCTCGCCCAGGTCTGCGAGGCACTTTCGGCCGCCGACCCTCCCCTTTCCCACCCCTACCGCCCGGGGGACCGGTTCCGGCGGCCCTTCTCGTCGCGGCTTCCCCTCGAGATCTGCCGCGACCTGGAACTGGGCACGGCCGACGAAGCCGCCGTGCGGTCGGATGTGGAGGCCCGACTGGAGGCGGTTCGGGCGCTGGTGGCGTGGCTCGAGGGGGAGAACGAACGGGTTGCGCCCGAGGATTTCCTTCGCCTGCGCAAGGCCCCGTTTCGCCTCCACGCCACCCTGCACCCCTTGCGGGCACGGCACCTGGAACTCCTGCGGGCGGTTTCGCTGTTGGAGGAACGGGCGGGCCGGTTGGCCGCCCTCCACGAACTCGCGCAACCGATCGAGCGCCGCCGCATGCGCCAGCGCTGCATCCCGGACCTGCGACTCGTGCGTCAATGGCGAAAGGGAAAGACCATCTACCTCCAGTTCGAGGCGCCGTCCGATGCCGACTGGTCCGATATCCGGCCCGGGGACATGGGGCTCATCCTGTCCGACGGTCACCCCGACCGGGTGCTTGACCCGGCCAACTGGGAAAACCTCTGGGTGCGCCTCGAGCCCCCTCACGAGGACCTTCCCACGGGGCACCTCGTGCTCTCCATGTACGCAGACTGTTTCTACTCGGAGGAGTTTCGGGCCCTCTGGGCCAAGCAGCAAGGGAGCGGCTGGGTGCTCGACCGGGCGTTTTTCGACCTCAACACCGATCGGCTTGACCGGTTCCTCCAGTACGTCGACGGAGTTCAGCCATGAAGCCGGCCCAGATCCGAGCGTTTCTCGCGGACCCCCTCGCCTGGGGCGAGCTCAGCCCCGAACGGGTGGAACTGTGGCGCCGGACCGTCGACGGGATCATCCTCCCCGGCATCGAACGGGCCGGCGCCCCCCGCCTCCGCCCCCACCAGGAAGCGGCGATCCGCGGGTTCGGTCAGCACCGGTGCGCCCTGCTGCTGGGCCCCCCGGGCACCGGAAAAACCCGGGTGCTCGGGTGGGCCGCGGCCGGGCTTGCCGCGGCCGCGCGGGATCGGGGTGGGCCGTTCCGGATCCTCTTCACCGCCTTCACGCGAAACGCGGTGCTGAATCTCCTCGAGGCAACCCTCCGGGCGGCGAGGACGCTGGGTACGGAGGTGCCCGTGTGTTTCGTGGGGGATCCGGGCCAACCGACCGAGGTCCCCACCCTCGAGGTCAAGCGGGGGCGATCGGTCGTGGAGACCGAGGGGGTGCAGGTGGTGGGCATGACCACCTGGGCCGCGTACCGCCTGCTGGACGAGGGTGACGCGCTCGATGCCCCGTGGTTCGACGTGGTCGCCCTCGACGAGGCATCCCAGATGAAAGTCGGCCAAGCGCTCATGGCCCTCGGGCCCCTCAAGGACGACGGCCAGTTCCTGGTGGCCGGCGACAACCGCCAACTGCCGCCCATCGGGGCCGTGGAGGGTTGGTCGGTGGACGACCGAAACATCGGGGGGTCGATCTACGAGTTTCTGCAGCGGGGCGGGATACCGGAGTTCCGGCTGACCGAGACGTTCCGGCTCAACGCGGTTCTCACCGACGTCCCGGCCCAACTGTTCTACGAGGTGCTGGAACCGGCGCCCGAGGTGGCCGAACGGCGTCTCCGGCTCCGGGAAGGCTGGGAGGACGGGCTCGACGGCTGGTTACGGGCGGCTCTCCATCCGGACCATCCCGTGTGCGTGCTCCTCCACGACGGCCCTCCGGCCTCCACCCGAAACCCCATCGAGGCCGAACTCGTCAAGCGGGTGGTCGAGGCCCTCGGCACCCGACTGCGGGACCCCGAGGGGAACCCCTACGAGGACCGGCTGTGGCAGGACGGGGTCGCGGTCATCACCCCCCACCGGGCCCAAAACGCCCTGATCCGGGACCGGCTCCGGAACACCCGGTACGCCGAGGGCTGTGTGGTGGAGACCGTGGACCGGATCCAGGGCCGCGAGCGCGACGCCGTGGTGCTGTCGTACACCGTGGCCGACCCCGAGTTCGCCGCCGTCGAGGCCTCGTTCATCCTGTCGCCCCACCGGTTCAACGTGGCGATCACGCGGCCACGCCACAAGCTCGTCGTGGTGATCAACCGCCGCCTGCTCGAGGTGGTGCCCTCCGAGGACGAGTGGGTCGACGCCCTGGACGGGATTCGGGAGTTCGTGTTCGGGGCGACTCCCCGGGGCGCGGTAAAACTCAAAATCGGAGGGCGCCAGGTGGAGGTGGAGGTCCAGGTCCGCACCCGGGCGTTCGCCGACGCGCCCCCCCTGCCCGACATCGAGGCCCAGGCCGAACCCACGGAACCCCTGCCGGAATGGACGGATCGGCTGCAGGAGTTGGACCGGGTGATCCGGGAACTCGCTGCCGAAAACCCGCAGTGGGGGGACACGGCGAGTTACAAGGTCGAAAAGAAGGTAGTGAGGAAGGTGCCGTTCCACGAATACCGCGACCTCTTCCGCCTGGGCCGAATCCTCCTGTGGGAGAGGGTTGGGAAACACGGCCCCTTCTGGTCGATCAAGCCGGTGGACGACGGGGAACGGCCCCGGGCGGTCACGGAGGCTACGGTGCGGCAGCACCTGGTGGACGCGGTACGCATGGCCGGCGGGGCGAAGGCCCCCTACGAGACCGCAGCGAACTCGCCCGTGCGCGGGGTGCGGGATCGGTTCGTGTGGTGCGACGACACGGGACGCGACATCCTCTGGCCCCTCATCGAGGACCTGAGTCCCAGGTTGGGGGTTCGGGTCGTGAAGGATCCGGAGCACAGGCGGTTCCTGGAACTCCAGGAACCCGTGGACGACACCGAAGTTGTACCCGAGCCGGAGGAACTTCCCTCGGACGACGAGTTCCGACTCCTCAATCTGCTCGAGGACCTCGAGGTCCGGCGGATCGACCTCGGGATCGTGGAGGCTTGGACTACGGTGGTGGAGCTCCGGGACGCCTGCAGGAATCACCCAGAACTCTCGGAGCGGTTCCCGAGCCGGGCCGCCGTGCTCCGCGCCCTCCAAACCCTCGAGGCCCACGGCCATGTGATGGTGCGGGGCGACCGGGTGCGGTCGCGCATGGCGGAACTCGCCCGGGAACTCCGGTACGTGAAGCAGAGATTCGCTCCGGGCGACGAGGACCGCCGGCCGTTCCTCGTGCGGGCGCTCAAGGTGATCGCCAGCACCCGCGACAAACCCGTGCGCGACCGGCCACTGCCCGCCCTCCTGGACCAACTTGCCGGCGAACTGGGCCAACGGGATCCCGACTTCGGCCGGGTGGTGCGGGCGCTCGGGCCCGCCCTCGCCCGGGGCCTTCGCCAACCCGGGCCGGAGCACGTGTTCCTCTCGGGATTCCAAGAACGGGGAATCCGAAACCTCCTCCACGGATGGGCGGGTGGCGAGTCGATGGCCTGCGTGGTCACGGCCGACACGGGGTCGGGCAAGACCGAAACCGCCTGCGTACCGCTCCTGGCAGGTGCCGTCCGCGACCGCCTGGCGGGCATCGCGGGGTGCAAGGCGGTGCTGGTGTACCCCCGGATCCGCCTTGCCGTGAACCAGGTGGAGCGACTCGTGCGCTACGCCCGGGAACTCGACCGGGAGCTGGGGGGCGTCGGGCTTTCCGTGGGGATCCAATGCACCGGGGTCCCGCCGAACTGGGACGCGGTGGAGCGCTACCCCCAGGACTATGAAAACTGGGCCCCGGTCGACGGGGGGCTCAGGCAGTTTCCGTTCTTCCGGTGCCCGGCCTGCGGGGCCGCGCTGCGCGTCCGTCCCGGGACCGAGCGCGATGAACTCCTCTGCCCCGCCGAGGGTTGCTCCTGGTCCTTCCCCGGGTGGGTCGGCACCCAGGAGGGCGTACGCCGCGCCCCGCCGGATCTCTTTCTCGTGGTGACCGAGTCGCTCCACCAGTGGCTCATGGACCCCAGATACGGGCGGCTTTTCGGGGACGACCCTGGGTTCGCCCCGCCCCGGGCCCTCCTGGCCGACGAGATCCACCTCTACGGCCACGTCCATGGCGCCCAGGTGGGCTGGGCCCTCCGTCGGTTTCTCGCCCGGTGCCGCATCAACGGCCAGACGGCGCCGCTGGCCGTCGGGATGAGCGCCACCCTGGGGGACCCCGAGGCCCTGTGGGGGGAACTTTCCGGCATGCCGGAATCCGAGGTGGAGCGGATCGACGTCCGCCCCGAGGAGAGGGTCGAGAACCCGCGGGGCCGGGAGTACTACTACTTCGTGCAACCCGAGGTGGAGTCGCGGGGTTCGCTGATCGCAGGGGCGTCCACGACGATCCAGTCGGTGATGCTCCTGGCCCACGGCATGCGGCGGCGCAAGGGGGCCCACGGCGGGTACCGCACCATCGTGTTCCTCGACTCCATCGACAAACTCAAACGGCTCCACCGCGATTTCCAGGACGCGGAAGAAGAAAAGAACCTGGCCTCGCTGCGGACCAGTCGGTACGGGGCCGACCCCGCGGACCCGGAACGAACCCAGACCGCCTGCTGCGGTGAACCTGAAACCTGCGACCGGTTCCGCAACGGGGAGTGCTGGTACTTTGCGGCCCACGATCCCCACCAGGTGGGCGCGAAGGGGTTCCTGCGGCCGGGCGACCCCCTGGCCGTGGCCCCGAACCCCGTGTTTTCGGGCACCTCGGGGAATGTGGAGCGCATGATCGACCAGAGCGACGTGCTGTTCGCCACCTCGTCCTTGGAGGTCGGGTTCGACGACCCCGAAATGCAACTCGTCTACCAGCACTACGCCCCGGCGAACCTCGCCGCTTTCGTCCAGCGCAAGGGCCGGGGCGGTCGGGGCAGCGACGACCGGCCGCTCACCGGGGTCACCCTTTCCCTCCACTCCCCCCGGGACTCTTACTTCTTCCGGGCCCCGGAACAAATGCTCGAAGGCGCCGAGCACCGCGTGCCCCTGAACATGCAAAACCCCTTCGTCGTGCGCGGCCAACTCCTGGCCTTCGTCCTCGACCTGGCCGCCCGGCATGCCTTTCGGGAGGGATGGCGGCCCGACCCCGCCCACCTGCCGGCCGAGGTGTTCGACCGGGTCGACGAATGGGCCCGGAGCTGGCTCGGGCCGGAGGTCTGGGACCTCGTGGAAGCCCCCGGCATCCGGGAACTCTGGGCCGAGGCTGTGCACGGAATCCCGGGCCTCCGCCCGGGCGACCCGCCGCGGAAGTGGCGCGAAGAGATCGAGGCCGTGCCCACAGTGCTCTTCGAACCGATCAACGTACCCCTCCTACGGGTGGATACCCAGCGCACAGAATCCGTGCACGTGGACTTGGGGCTCTCCGAGGCCGCGCCCGGCAACGTGACCCTCCGGTGGGGCTTTGGGGAGGCCCACTGGATCCCGTGCCGCTTCGGCCGCGCCCCCTTCGGAACGGGGCAGGAAGTGGCCTACAAGACGTTTCCGGTGTTGCCGAAGGAGGAATCCCGCGACCTCCGCGCCTTCGTGCCGGCCGAGGCGAAGCAGGGCCTCCGGGGCCTAATGCCCCCGAAGGCGTTGGCACGGCCCGTGGCGATTCGCCCGAAGGTGGCGGGAACGTTTCGAGGGGCCTCCTGGACCCCGAAGTGGAAGGTTGGGCCAGAGGGCCCCGAACGGATCCCGGCCGGTGCAAGGGACTCCCGGACGGGCCTGAGTCCCAAATCGAGCGCCCGGCTCGTCGGGTTCACGATCGCGGCCGAGCAGGCCCCTCCCCGACCACGGCCCATCGCGGCGTTGGGTGGTTGGACCGATGGAAACCTCTGGGAGTACCGCACCCGCCCCGAAACGGCCGTGACCGGGCTGTGGGTGGTGCGGGCGTTCTGGGCCGCTGACGGGGAGTTGCGAACCGGCGTCCCAACGGCAGACCCCGTGTATTTCCGGCAGGTCTTCACCGACCCGTCGGACCCAGGGCGCGCCCAGTGGATCGGGTACGGCCTGCGGCCCGAAGGGGTGCGCCTGGAACTTCGGGCTGAGGTGGTGGACGCGTTCCTCGACCAGGAACTGACCGCACTGCGCCGCGACGAACCGAGGCGGCGCTGGCACCGGGGCCAGATGCTCCGCTACCTCCTGGTGACCCGGTGCGGCGCGGCGGGCCTCAACCGGTTCGAGGCCCGCCAGTTGGCCGATCTTTGTATCACGGCGGCGGCCTGCCCCGACCTCAAAGACGAGGTGAAGGTCGGGTTTTCCCGGGGAAACGCGCCTCGCCTCGCCGACGCGCTTCGCGCCGGCTGGGAACGGTATCTTTCGTGCCAGCCCAACCTCACCGAGCAGAGAATCACAAACCTCCTGGGGAAACTCACCGAAAGCGGAGCCCTCGGGGATCTGCTCCCCGAGATCTGGAACTGGGTCAACGATGACGCCCGGTTCCGGCAGTACCTCCATTCCGTGCTCCTCCACGGGCTCCTGATCGGCCTTCGCCATCGGTTCGTCCTGCACGGCCGGGGCGACGAACGGGCGGTGATCGCCCACGCCCAACTCCCCATCGAGTTCGACGGCCAAACGGACAACCGCCTCATCGTGTGTGAGCGGGGCCAGGGCGGCGACGGCACGACCCGGGCGTTTGTGGGGGAGGCGAAGGACGCCTTGGCAGAGTGGAGGCGCGAGCGCTTTGTGGCCTGTGAGAACGCGGCCGCCGACGAGGTGCTCGAGCGGGCCTTCGGCCGAACACAGGACCACGAGCGGTGGCGCGGTCAGGACCCGCGCGACCCGGCCTGGGTGGAGAGCCTGGCCTCGGAACTGGGTCTCGACCCGAAGGGGGACACCGGGCCGCTCCAGGTGGTGTTGCGGCTCTTGTACGACGGGGTGGAACTCGACGGCCAGCGGTTCGAGTACTACGACCTCTATCGGGAGACGCGCGAGGTGCGGGCCCGGCTGGCCGCGGCCTTTGGCCGGGAACCCTTGGAGTGGGAACTGGTGGGTGCGGTGGTGGAACGGGCGAAGGAGGCGGACGCGGCGGTTCCCAACTGGACGGGGCTCCTGGAGCGGTACCGGGGCTTCGAAGAGGCCGTGCAGGAGGAGAGCCTGTCGCCCGAGGCGCGCCTCGCCGACCAAGTCTACCGCATGGGCACCCGTCTGTGCCTCGATGGGTGCCTGGGGTGCCTCCACGGAAACAGCGAACTCATGGACGGCGACGCCGCGGCCGTGGCCACCAGCCGCACGCTCCTCGAACGGTTCGGGGAGTATGTGGAGGCTTTGGCCTAAGCCGAATCAGAGCGGCACGGGGATACCGATGCCCACTGGCACGAGACCCCATCATTCGAGGCGGACCCGAAACCGAGAAAGGAGGTCGGCGGACCGCAACCATTCCCACACGGCCGTTGAGAGGTCTGCGAGCGTGGCCTGTCCCTCCACCGCCTTCAGCAGGAAGAGTTGGACCTCCTCCGTGCCGCCGCTGGCCTGGAGTCGGTGTTCCGCCTCGTCCAACCTGCGCGTCAGGTCATCGAGCCGACTCCGTCCCGCCTCGTCCGGGAACCTGCCCCCCAACTCCCCCGCCTGGCGCCCGATCCGGAGGATCTCCGCGCCGAGCTCCCGGGTCGCGGGCAACCGTTCGAGCACCCGCCCCAGGGCGTTGGCTCGGGCTTTAAGCGCCTCGCACTCCCGCGACCACACAGACTGGAGGCTCTCGTAGAGATGGGTCACCGCGTTGATTACCGCGGGCCATCCCATCTGCGCCCACGCCTCCAGCGCCTCGGGGGAGTCGGCCCGCCCCTCGAGCGTCATCCCCTGCGCCACGGCCGCGATGCGCTCCGCCGCGTCGCTGACTCTCGGCAACAGGAATGTGGCGCCCTCGATCCGCTCGCACCGTTGCCGAAGACCCGGCCACGCGGCTCTCAGTCTGGCTTCGACGCGCCCGAGCGCCTCCCCAAGTCGTTTGGCCCGGACAGCATTCTCCAGGGAACCGTCCTGGATCCACCCGCGAAGGCGTTGGAGGCGTTCCATGCATCTGAGATCCTGGCTCACGGGTTTCCTCCGGTCGGTCGATCGTTAGGGAGCGCGGCTGCCATGCGTTGGGCCCATGCCCTCAACTCGGCCTCCACCTCGGGCAAGAGGGCCGCGGAACCCTGGTGATCCCGGGTCACGAGTGCCTCGCACGCGGGGTAAACGTGGTCCAGCAGTTCCGCCAGTGCGGCCACCGCCACGAAGGTTCGTCCCAGAACCGAACGGTCCACCCGGCTTAACTCGGTCAGGCGCCCAATGCTCCCGTCGGGAGTCTCCCCGGTCGCCAGGCGCTCCAGCATGTCCTCGAACTCCCTGAGCGCCCGAGACCCCGGGGAGAGCCCCACCCGTTCCAACTCCCTCTTCTCGGTGACGTATCGGGTCCACTGCGCGTGGGGGACGGCAGCAGGCTCGACGCGGGCGACGTCCTCCAGGACCTGGGCCTCCTTCCACAGCACCTCGAGACCCCGTCCGCCCGTGGCGTCCCAGATCCAACGGGCCGCCGCCACCACCCGTCGCCACTCTTCGTCCACAGCGGCTAGAAAGCTCTGGCGGAACGTATCCACCAAACTTGCGGCCAGCTGGCAAGCGGTCCAGCGGAGCCGTTGGGCTTGGGGCAGCGGCCACTGCGCCTGGCCCAGGGCGTCCAGGGCCGCCACTACCCCATCCCGGACCGCCGCGGGGTCGAGGATGCCGGCGGACGCCCTCTGCCCCCTCGG
Organism: Deferrisoma palaeochoriense; assembly: GCF_054656955.1. NCBI lineage: Bacteria > Pseudomonadati > Thermodesulfobacteriota > Deferrisomatia > Deferrisomatales > Deferrisomataceae > Deferrisoma > Deferrisoma palaeochoriense. The sequence goes on along the minus strand of NZ_BAAHXI010000016.1, from coordinate 24,109 downwards.
GACCCTGAGGAAGTCCAACGGGAGCTGCTTCACCACCCCGTACCTTCGCCGCCACTCCGCCACGAGAGCCGCCCACTCGCCTTCGCCGGGAGCCGTTCCGGGCTCGGCCCGTCCGTCGCGCACCGCTTCCCACTGCGTCTCGGGCCTGTCCCCGGGCTTGATCCAACCCGCCAGCCATGCCCCGCAAATGAGGACCCGCAGGGCGATGACCTCCGGCCGGCCCCCGAGGGCTCGAGACTCCCGGGTGAGTCGGCTGTCGGCGTGTTCTCGCATGACGCCCGCCAGCCACGCCTGGAACCTCGCCACTTCCGCCAAGCGCCGGGCCCAGGTCGCGCCGTCGAGGTTTTGGCCGTGCTTCACCCAGGCCGCGGCCACGAGGCCCCGGTGGACCTCGGGTTCCCGGCCCACCACGAAATACTGTTCGCCCTCCTGCCCCCGCGTGCCCTCCAGCACCACCCGGTTCTGCGTGAACAGAAGGGCCCACAAGGTCGGTGAAAGCCCCAGGGTTTCCGCGTCCACGGCTTGGACGCAGGACCACAGGAGGTCCTCCCACTGCCGCGCGGCCCGAAGCGCCTGGCCGTCCATCCACCGGTTCAATTCCTCCACGGCGTCCCGCCAGGAATCGGGCAACTCCGGTTCCCGCGGCGGGCGGGGAGGCTCCGGTGGGCGTGGGGGTTCCGGTGGTTTCGGCCCCGGAGGCCGGTCTGGGGGCCCAGGAGGAGGTGTGGGTGGGGAGGTTACCCTCCGCCGGATTCCCCCCGGCCAGGGCAGGGAAAACGCCTCCATGACCTCGACGGGGATCCCCGAAAAGCGGATCCGCCCTTCGCCGTCTTGCCGTTCGAGGCCGTCCGAGGGGTCGCCCCACCACGCGGCGGCCCTCCGCAGCCGGTCGGCATCCTCCGGCGGGAGGTGGGCCATCCTGTCCCGAAGGTCCGGCCCGGGTGGGACGGGATCCAGGTTGCGCCCCTCGATCTCCCCGCTGGGAAATCTTCCCTCCACCAGGGCCTGTTGGTCCCCCAGCACGGCGGACACGACATCGCGCAAAAGTCCCCGCGGCGTGCGCAGACTCTGGGTCCCTTCCGGGTCCCGGAGCCCCCCCCAGAACCGCTCGAGCGCGTGGGACGTAAAGGGATAGAGCCCGACCCTGGCGTCCCCGTCACCCACCGCTGGCACTTCCGCCGAACCGAACGCGGCGTGGCAAGGCTCCCGGAACCGGCACGCTTCACAGGCGTTGGGCCGGGGGTGACCGTCGGCCGACTGCGCCCAGGAGGCCACCCGGTTGGCGCCCAACCGCACCGCGTTCAGATACGTCGCCACGAACTGCTGCCGCTTTTCCGGGGTCGCAAGGAACAGCGTCTCCGTCTCGGTGATCGAGGTTCCCGTCCCGCCGGTCAGCCGAATATGGAGGGACAGCCGGTCCCGAACGTTTCCCAACCCCCGGATAAACTGTTCGTAGTAAAAGGGCGTCAGGCCGATCACCGCCACGAGGTCGCACAGGTCCCGCCCGGTCTCGGTGTCGGACCGGGCCAGGAGTGCCTCGAGCAACTGACGGTCGACCCCCTGGAGGTTCGTGATGTCCTCGAGGAGGAGGACCAGCCGTTTCTCCCGTTGCCGAAGAAGGCGCCGAACCTCCAGAAACCGCGACTGGAGTTCCCCGGGCTGGATGCCAAGAAGCCCCTGGACCGCGAACTCGATCCGGGCGTCCAGCGCCTCCAGGAGCAACCGGCTGAGCCGCGCGGCCTCGGTCGCCTCGAGTGCCTGCCGCTGGGCCTGGGGGTCGCGGTGCTCGGCCGTGATCCTCTGGAGCACCTCAAGCTCGTTTTGGATGGCCGAAAGCCACTGTTTCGCCCGGCGACCAAGAAGACTTCGATAGCCCCTCGTGTTCACGGCGATGTGGACCAACTCCACCACGTGTTCCGGAAGGAACACTGCGGTGGCCTGATCCCGCTGCCCCTGCCTGCCCTCGATCGTCGCTAGGATGTCCCTCGGCGCCCCCCAGCGCTCCCGGACCTCCCGGAGGGCCAGGACTTCGTAGACCCCGTTGAGTTCCACATATTCCGCCCCCGCGGGCGGGCGAACCCCCGCTGCCCAAGAGTTCCTTAGGCATGCCGTCTCCAACTGCTGCAGGAACAGCCGGGCCCTTCCCTCGGTGGAGTAATGCCCCAAGGCCCCCAACTGGGCCAATGGCGCAGCCACGTCCGGGTCCTCCCGGGCCAACTCGTCCCTGAGGCGTTGGAGGGTTCCGAACAGGCTACCGTCGCTGCGGGGGATCAGAACCACGAAGTCTCGCCCGTTCTTCGGCCACCGGTGATAGAGCCACCGGATGAGATGGGACTTCCCCGCCCCGGGTTCGCCCTCGACGAGGGCCAGGCAGTGGGGTTGGGGCCTGGAAAGCGCATCCCGCAGGGCGTCCTCGTGGCGCCGGGGGAGAGTCCCCGCCACCACCTCGAAGGACTCGATGGGAAGGTGAACCGCCAAGAACACCGAGCGGTCCCCCTCAAGGGCTTCCCTCCGGATGAAATGGTCCACCTCCGAGGCCCGCCAGCACGCGTAGTTCACGAAGGCGCTCATTCCTGGCCCCTCCCGTCTTCGGGGATGATCACGCTCGCAACGGCCGCCGGTTCGAGGCCGTCGCGGTACAGGGGCACCGCCGCCTCACGGTCGCCCCCTTCGAAGCGCAACTGGATCCGCCCCTCCCGGTGCAGTTGCCGCAGGGCCTGGGTGAGCGCCCACGACACATGGTCTCCGGCGGGGCGGCCCCGCTCCCGCCGAAGGGCCACTTGGTACCGGGTCCCCCCGTCCAGATAGGGCAGTTCTTGGCCCAAACGCTGAAGGAACTCCCGCGCCTCCAACTCGCCGGGGCCCCAACCCTGAAGAACCGCCTGAATCCTCCGCGCGGGCACCGGCAGAAAGGGGACAATCCCCCGGGGGCCCGGGAACCCAAGGCCGAGGGCGGTCATCCACCGAACCCACACGTCCCATCGGGTATCGTTGAACGTACCGGTGCGCCCCTTGTTGTCCGGTTGGGACAGGGCGTGGCGAAGCAGGTCGGCGATGTCTCTCGCTCTCTGGCTCAGAACCCCGGGACCGACCACCTCCACGGCCACAATGAGGCTCGCGTACGCATCGAGGACCTCCTGTTCCGAATCCTCCGTGAGGAACGCCTTGTGGGCCCGGTTCCAGACGGCTTCTTCAGAAACCGCGAGATCGCCTGCCGTGCCGAACCAACGGCCGTTTTCCCCTTGCCGCACCAGGTCCAACGAACTGGCGACCCCGAGCAATGATTCACAGATCGATCTTGCCGATCCCCCCTCTTCCCTGGCGGGGTCCTCCGCCCACACGACCAACTCGTCCAGGGTGCAACCGGCGTCGCCGCACTGCGCCACGAACCGGGTGACCGCCGCCACCGCGTTAGGTCGAACTGTCGGGTCCCTAAGCACACTCATCGCGTTCTCCCTTCCCGCCTCCGAGACGCTTGGACAGGATCACATCCTCCGACTCGGCAGGTCGATGGGGGGGCGATTGGTCGCCACATCTTCAAACCGGCGCCCCTCCACCCGCAATCCCGCACGCACGATCCACCACCGGAGTGGCCCTCCCCGTTTCCACCACCCATGGCCCCATGCCCAGTGGCGGGTCACCTCTCCCCACGGATCCGGCAGGAGAAGAGCCGTCGGCACGGCCAAGGGGGTCCATGGGGCGTCCTGACTCAGAACCGCTTCCCACTCGAGCACCCAACCGGCCTCATCGCTCGCCTTTTGCCAGGCCGAGGCCACCCGTTCCGCCATGCCCTGCGGGGCGATCACCTGCCGGATCCCCTGCTCCTTGAGAAACCCGATCCAGTCCTCCACCTGATCCCATTGCGCTTGGCTTGCCACAGCCACCCGCGGGACGGGTTGCTCCCCGGAGCTCCCCCGCCACACCGCATCCCCGCCCAGATGGCATTCCCAGTCCGGGGGAAGAATCCCGTCTCGCCGACAGGGGCCACACCGGCCGCAGGGGTCTGTCACAATGTCCTCCACCGCCTCAAACACTCCGGCGAGCAGGCACTCCGTTCCCTGGTCCAACAGGCGGAGAAAGCCTGAGGCTTCCTCACGCCCCTTTGCCTCCTCCTCGTCCCGTTGGTGGAACAGTCGTTCCAAGCAGGCCGCGGCCCCCCCTTCGTCCCACAGGGCATCCCACCCGGGCACAGACGCCACGTGCCACTCGTCCCTTTGGTCGTCGGCCACGAGCACCTCGACGGCTCCGTACCGCTGGAGTTGCACGAGAAGCGAGCGGTTCCAGAACCGGTTCCGCTCCCCCGTAACGGCGTGCTGGATCTGCTCGCCCCGGGCATCGAGGGGCAGGAGGTACGCGGGTTGCCCCGTCCAGGGGCTCACTTCCCCAAACCGGCGGGCGCGCAACAAGGCGACCCACCGTTTCGCCGCAACGTCCAAAGTGAGCGTTCGCCCACTGGCCAACCGCCTGGCCAACCGCGCGTCCTCGGGGCACCGCAGAAGTACCGCCAGAGCTTGGCGACCGTCGCGGCCCGCTCGGCCGATCTCCTGATAGTACCGCGACGCACTTTCCGGCACGCAGGCGTGCACCACACAGCGGACGTGGGCGTGGTTGACTCCCATGCCGAACGCGCTGGTTGCCACGACAAGGTCCAGCGCCCCGCCGCGCCAGGCCTCCACAATGGATCTGCGGTCCGGGGCCGGCGTATCCCCCGTGAATACCGCCAACCGCCGGTACCCTCGGCCGCGAAAGAGTTCCGCCAACCTCTCCGCATGGTCCACCTCGGTGGTGTACACGACGCACGGTCGGGGGAGCGCGTCCAGCAACCGGGAGAGCGCAACGTCTCTCGATTCCGGATCTTGAAACTTGAAGTCCACGAGGTCGAACTCGCGCCGCGGCACCCCCTCCCGGATCTCCAACCAGTCCCCGTCAGCGAACTGCTGCTTCAAGACGCGCCGACTCTCGTGGTCCACCGTCGCCGAGAGAAGGACCGCTCGGAGCGCCGGATCGCTTTTCCGGAGAAATCGGACGAAGGCGCCCAACCGCTGAAGGTCTGGGCGGAAACTCGTTCCCCACGAGGCCACGGTATGGGCCTCGTCAACGAAGACGGCCCACAGACGACCCCGCGCCGCGAGCGGTCTGTCAGGGTGATCCGGGGGCAGCGTGCAGCGGAGGAACCACTCCCGCAGCCGTCCCAGGAGGATCTCGGCAGTGGCAAACAGGAGGGGTGTTTCGCCGCGAAAGAATCCGGCGAGGATGTCGTCCCGTTCCGCCGGGGGCAGGTCGCCCGTCAGGGCCCGAGAAGACTCCAGGCCCGGGAAATCCTGGGCCGAACGTTCGTGGTCGAGGGCCAGCGACACGGTGGGAACGACCACGAGGCCAACCGGCTTCTCCTCGGCCATTGCCCTGCTCCGGGCCCAAAGGGTACCCAACTGGAACAGCAGGCTCTTGCCCGTGCCCGTGGCAAGGGTGGCGAGCAGAGTCGCCCCGCCCGGCATCGTGAGGAGAGCCCGGACCGCCGCTTTTTGGGAGGGGTTTCGGTAGGTCGGATGAGGCGTGAGCCGAAGAAGCGGAGTGTCCGCGATGGTGGGTCGGTCGGGTCTTCGCAGGCTGTCGTCCACCGGGAGGACGCGGGCCAACTCCTCCCGAAGCGGGCCCGGGAGTTCGGGGGGAAGCGCCCCGGTGAGGCGCACCTGAACCGTTTTTCCAGAACCCGGCTCAAGAACGAGCCCAAACCGCTCCGGCTCCACGCCCCCGACCAAGCCGAGCGGCAACTGGAGCGGCGCCCCCGAAAGGCGCACCGCCTCACGGATTAGCGCACCCCTATCCGCCGGGGCCTCGGCGGCCCGAACCCGCCCCAAGAGATCGTCCACGCGCGATCGGCGCCAGGCGGTTCCGTCCATATCGCCCGGCGAACCCCCCAGTTGGTGCATACCCCCTCCCCGGTTAGGTTTGGCGGACACTTAGCGGGTCACTGTTTGCCCGTTTCGGCCGGTGCCCGGACTCCCTTGAATCCACGCACCTTCAGGACTGCCCGCCCGTGACCACGCTCCACGATCGGGTCATGTACTCGTGGAGGAGGAAATTCGCGAGCAGGTGGATGTCTTTGGACGTGTTTTGGAGTTCGTTCCACTTGCGCCGGGACCCGCGGCCGAAGTCCCAGTATCCGTGGGTCCAGCGGCAGACGTCCTTGATTCGGCCCAACTCCCTCGCAAACTCCTCCACCGTGGGCTGCCCTTGAGGATGGCGGTCGGCGATGGCGTCCATGAGGAACCCGAGCGACACCACGCCCGCGCCGTGCATGAGCCGGGATTTCCGGGGTGGCAACCCCCAGGCATCGGGGAACACCTGGCGGACCGCGGACCAGAACGATTTGAGGACCCCGAGCATCGCCTCCGTGTCGCCGCGGCCGTTGTCCGGGTCGCGAAAGCGGTACAGGGCCCCATCCGAGAGGCTGTTCTCGAGCATTTTGAGGACCGAGTTGTCCTGCACTACGCCATCGGGGTTCGTGGGCGTGCGGATCATCCCCTTGAGCGGGGAGTCCTCGTCGAAGTTCAAACGCGCCAGCAGTTCCGCCGGGAACCGGCGCTTCTCGAGCGCGGAGGCGAGCCGCCCCTCGGTGGTGGGAAGCAACTCGTACAGGAGGCCCTTGGGCAGGGGCTTCGTGGAGTTCACGAGGATGAACTGCTCGCGCTGCTCCCGCTCGTCCGGGGCGATAAACCCCACGGCGCACAGGACGAACCGGTCCACGGCCGCCTCGCGCACGGCTGCAAGGCGCTGCTGGCCGTCCACGATCCAGCCCGGCCGTTCCTCCTCGGGGGCCTCCGGATCGACCGGAATCTCCAGGAATCCGGCCCGCACGTCTGGGGTCTGGGGCCCTTCGGCCGCCGGCACAAACCGAACCCGGTCGTCGAACGAGATCACCACGGCGTTCGGGATCATCGGGTCCGGCGATTCAAGGTACCGCCGGATCTCCGCAATGTGCGAGAGCACCTCCGGGCGCTGGTACCCTTGGAGCAGCGTCCCGTCCCGCCGCCGGATCCGCGAGATGGACGCAATCAAAGGCACCTGTTTCCCGTCGATGGCGAACGAGTAGATCACCCGCCGCGGTCCCTGCCGGATCTCCAGGGCGGGCACCCGCATCAGATCCATCCCTGTCTCCCTCCGTTTCCTCACAAAAGGGTCCGCTGGTCTACCCGGAGACCGCCTTGGCGGTTTCCACCCGCCCTTGCAACTCCCGGTAGAACACGCAGAGGTTGTGGAACCCCCGCCTCCGGTTTCGCTCCGCCCCGCGGAAGAGCACCACGTCGATGCCCAGTGCCCGGCAGATCTCGCAGGGGCATTCCTTCCACGGACGATCCTCGAGCGTGCGGCGGTATTCGAATGAGAAATCCTTCTTGGGGGAATGCACCGCCTGGTAGGCGAGCACCGTGTCCAACGTCTCCTCCAACTGCGCCTCACCCGCATCGTAGGCACGCAAGAGGTCAAGACAGCGCCGTTCGAGTTCCACCGCGGTGGCCTGGTCGATCTTCCCCGCCCGGATCTCCCGCTTCAACCGGTTGTTCTGCTCCACCTGGGGCACCCGGATCGCGGTGTACCGGCCGCCGTTGGGCGCGTAGTAGTTGTCCCGGTCGTCCATGAAGGCCTGCTTGAGGGGGGCCGTGCTGTCGAAACTGATCACGCCGTGGCGGGAAATCTCGTCGAAGCGCGCCAGGCGAGTCACCCCCAGAAGGTGCAACCCCGTGTCGGGCCCCCGCACCTCGTCCACGGCGCCCAGCACAGCGAGGATGTCGTCGGTGTTCAGGGGAACCATGCCGCCCAAGGCGATCCGCCGATAGCCCATGGCCTGTAGGTCCTTGACGGCCTTCGCATAGGACTTGGGGCTCCATCCCTGGGCCACGCCCATGGGCTCGAACCGGCACCCCTGGGTCCGGTTCACCCGGAGGAACTCGTCGGCCAGGGTGAGGGTGATCTCCTGACGGTTGCGGTACTCCTCCGGGATCGCGTCGTCCCCGAACGGGAGCCCCGTGTCGAGATCCGCCCGGTACGCGAGGATCACGTGGTCCACGGAGATTCCGATGTCGAAGCCCAGGCGCTCGTAGAACTCCGCCACCTCGTCCACCGTGTAGGGCGGGACCTCCTCCTTCACGTAACTGAACGCGCCGCAGTCCCCCATAGTCTCGAGCCGGGCCCACCCGGGGCGATCGAGCCGGAAGAACCGGCGGACCCCCTGACGAAGCAACCGGTGGCGCTGGGCCATGGAGTATTTTCCGGTGCCACCCCCGACCCCGTCGACGATCGCCTTGGAGACGAGGATCCCGTCGTACGGGGGGGCCGAAAAGACCTCATGGGCATACAGATCGTCGCGCTGGCGGACCCGGGTTTCCGAGCGGGTCTCCTCCCGGAAATCGAAACTCGGATCCACGAAGTCCTGGCTGTCGGGGAAGAAGAACCTCACGCCGCGCCCCCCCTCTCCTCGAGGTATTTCCGGATGAGGTAGTTGGAGAGCACACTGATGTGGCGCGGGACGTTTTGCAGTTCGTTCCAGGCCATGCCCCCCAGTTCCTCCCACTCGCCGCCGGTCCAGCGGCACCAGGGAGCGATGCGCCGGACTTCCTCTTCGGCCCGGGCCTTCATGTCCGAGCCGGGCCGGACCATGGTCATAACCTTGTCCATCAGACGCCCCATGGCGCGGATGCCGACCCCGTGCATGAGCCGACTCTCGGTGGCCGGCTTGCCCCACGCGTCGGGGAAGACGTCCCGCACTGCGGACCAGTAGGCCGAGAGGATCCCGAGCACGGCCGAGAAATCGGTTTCGCCGGTCGCGAGGTTCCGGTAGGGGAACAGGCATCCCGACGGGGACGCGAGGCTCTCCTCGACCATCCGCACCACCGAGGTGTCGGTGACCACGGCTTCCTTTCGCCGCTCCTTGGGGGTGGAACTCCGTCGGATGAGGCCGCGAAACGGCGATCCCTCGGCCTCGTTAAGCCAATCGCACACGGCGGACGGCACCTTGCGGGCCGCTAGCCGGGGGGGAAGCGGGGAGTCGACCTCGGGCAGGAGTTCCGTGATGAGCCCCCGGGGAAGGGGCTTTGCGTTGTTGATCCGCAGAAACTGGTCGCGCTGGAGGCTCACCTCTTCCGCCACGAACCCCGCGACCGGCACCGGCAGGTGCCTGCGTGTGGAACTCGACAGCGCGAGCGCCCGCTGCTGCCCGTCAACGATCCACGCCGGCTTCGGGCCCCCCGGCCGGGGCAACGGGATCTCCAGGACGCCGGCCGTGGCGACGCCGTCGAACGCCCCCGGACCCCGGCTCGAGCGAAACCGCACGTCTGGGCTAAGCGACAGGATGATGGCGTTGGGGAAGAGAACCTCTTTGCCGTTCAGGTACTCGACGATCTCCTGGATGTGCCGCTTCACGGCCGGGCGTTGGTATCCGATCAACCGGTTGGCGTCGTCCCGGGACACCCGGGAGATGTCGGCCACGTCCAGGAGTTCCTCGCCCTTGAGGGCGAACAGGTAGACCGGGTGCCGCGGATTCTGGTCGATCCGGATCGTCCTGCGGACCAACACGCGCCCTTCCTTAGCCACCGCTCGCCTCCCACCGCCGTCGTGCCGTTTCATACAGGCCCGCAAACCGCTTCTGCTCGCAACTCCTCCCACTGGCCCGCAGTTCCCGTAAAAGGACGGTGCGGCTCCGGACCCCCTGCCGGCGAAACGCCTCCATCACAAACGCCACCACCTCGTCGTCGGTCATGGGCGCCCGATCGGCCCGCTCGAGGGCCGGAAGGGCCTGGAGGCGCTTTTCGAACTCCTGACGAACCTCCGAAGCCCGCAACGCCTCGCCCGCCGCCCGTTTCAAGATGTATCGGGCCGCCCGCACGTTCAGGGAAACCCGCGCCCCTCCCACCACCGACTGGAACCGGGCGTCCAGCGGGACCACGTTCTCGGACAGTTCGCCGTTGACGGTCGCCCCCGCAGACACCAGGAGGAGTTGCTCAGGGTGCCTCAGCGCGCCGCGGGTGGCGAGAAGATCCTCGGCCAAGGCGTCGGCGTAAACGCCCCCTCCCGCAAACAGGATCACGGCATCGGGGTCGCTTGCCGCCAGTTCATCAATCGAAGCCGGTTCCTCGCTCCCCCAGGGCTTGGGCTTTGCGGCCAACGCCCTCCACCACCGGCGGTTCACGGAGACGGCGGCGTGGCGGGGACCCGCCACCGAATCCTCGTGGCCCGGGGTGAAGGTTGCGGCGTAGGGCTTGAGACACACCCCCTCCGGGATCAACCCATACCCGGCGGAGGCGACCCACACACGGCCCCCCGCGAGCAGGGGCCGGCACGACTGGGCCACCGCAAAATGGTCGCCAGCGTACAGCACCTCCACCGGAACCGGCGGTTCAGGATGGCCCTCGACCGCGGCCCACCAGAGATCGGCCCGATCCTCGGGGGGCCCGTCGGGAATCTCCCGGAGCCGCAGTTCGGCGGGGACGGGCTTCCTTTTGCGATCGGTGCAAGAAACGATCAGATGGACGCGGGGCCGCACGAACACCTCCGTTCCTGGGGGAAACCGGAGGCAAACGTACCACGACGCCGGCGGCCCGGTCCACAAAAATGCACTATGAGTTGTGTTTCAGGTGGTGCAGTTTTTCGCAGACAGAGGCAACACTCCGACGGCAGTTTTTACCGGCGAGGTCTGCGCCACTCCTTGCGCGCAAACGCGCTGTGGTTGTGGATGCTCTCGTGGTTCACCACGTGCACCCGGAACCACTCGACGCGATCGTCCTCCCGGAGCTGCACGGCCACGTTCCGCAGGATGTCCTCGACGAACACGGGGTTGTCGTAGGCCAGCATCGTCACAAACCGCTCGTCGGCGCGCTTGAGCAGCGGGTACACCGGTGCGGACGCCGAGCGCTCGGCGACGTCGATGAGTTCCTCGATCCAGACGAACTCCGGGGAACCGTCCGGGCGCCGCCGGGTGCGGACCTCGATGTTCACGTGCCCCCGCTGGTTGTGGGCCCCGTAGTCGCTGATCTCCTTGCTGCAGGGGCAAAGGCTCGTCACCGGCACCCGCACCCCCAGCACGAAATCACTCTCGCCCCCGTTCGCCTCGCCGATGAACCAACACAGATATTCCATCAGGGCCTTGGCCCGGGTGACCGGCGCCTCCCGCTCGAAAAAGTACGGAAACTCCACCTCGACACGGGCGCTCTCCGCGTCAAGTCGCTCTTTGAGATCCCGCAGGATAGCCGGCAGGGTGCGCATGGTGACTTCACCCCGGTGCTCGTTGAGCACCTCGATGAACCGGCTCATGTGGGTGCCCTTGAAGTGATGCGGCAGGCTGACCGACATCGTGAACGTGGCCAGGGTCTGCTGGAGTTCCTGGGAGCGGTCGAGCACGTAGATCGGGTAGCGCAGGTCGCTCACCCCCACCTGGTCGATGTCGACCTCCCGGGTATCCGGGAAATTCTGGACGTCGATCATCCCCCGTCCCCGCGGTATTCACACCAAGCGGTGCGGGACTCCGCCACCTTCACCCGAGACAACAGCGGCAAACGCGGCTGGAGCCGATCCCAGATCCATTTGGCCAGGTTCTCGCTGGTGGGGTTTTCGAGGCCGTCGATCTCGTTCAGGCAGTTGTGGTCGAGGGTTTCCAGAAGCGGCCGAAACGCCTCCTTGATCTCTGCGAAATCCAGAATCCACCCGGCCTCCGGATCCACCTCCCCGGCCACCTCGATCTCCACCTCGTACGTGTGCCCGTGCATCCGGGAACAGGGGTGGGTCTCCGGCACGCGGGTCAACCGGTGGGAGGCATGGAATTCAAAGCGCTTCGTGAGCGTCATCTGCATATCTTAGTCCCTCTACGCAATCCGACCCCAGACGAACCTAGGGAACCAGGGGTTCGGGAAACCAGGCTACAAGGTCCAAGTTGCCACAGTAGATGTAGTCGATGCCGTTTCCATTCCCTCGCCCGACGGGGCAAAACACCGCTCCGGTTTCGTTCACGTAAAACCGTCCTCCTTGGTATCCCTTCACGGCCCGGATGGGTTCTACCGCCTTCCGAAGTAGTTCCGGGTTCCGAAGAACCTTCGACAGCCTCAACTTCCGGGTAGCCCGTGGAATCAACCTCGGCGGATCATCGTCGGTGAGAACGGGGACCTCGCAGTAGATGTCACCCCCACCGGCAGCCAGAACGTAGGGAATGCCGGGTCGGGGCCCCCGCCAGGGTTCCCCCGCCCGGAGTGGGTTGCCCTCGGCGTCGACCGCCTCGGCCGTGAAAACTCCTTCCTCAATCTCGAAACGAAAATCCTCTTCCAAGAACCCGGCAAAATAATACCGCACGGTTGTATCGTCTTCGTTCCCGACGGGCACGATCACATGCCGGTATTCATTAACATAGAAGACCCCGCCCAGGCCGGCGCCCACGGAAGCCTTGACCCTATTGACCATATCCACCACGTCCCGCCGCCCTTCGTCAACTGCTAAGTACCGAACACCAAACTCATGCTCAAAAAAAACCGTGACCTCCCACTTGTTCTCCACCATTCGAACTGCGTATTTCGCCAGTCTACTGACGTTCTGGGGCCACACTCCACGATACATCTGAACATCCATCACGCCTATAGCCTCTTTATCCAGTCAACCAATTGTGACTTTTCCACCTCACAGGACACCCTTCCTAGATACACCGACTCCCAGTCGCCGCAACGAGTCCGCCGGTTCGTCAGCACGACACCACCGGCACAGACCCGCACGCGCCCGGCCACGTCGCCCGGTCTGGCCGTCCGAAACCGCCGATACAACTCGGCGTCCGGCCCCCGCAGGATTTCGGAGACCGTTTCGGAACCGGACCGCGTGGGATGAGACCAGTAGCATCGGAGACTCCCGTCCTGCTTCAGGACACATTCCAAGCCGATCGTGGTCGGGCCGGGCCACGGATCGCCCGGTTCCAACCCCGAGGGGTCCGAAACATCGAATCGCTCACCCCAAGGTGAGCGAAGCACCAATGGGCCGTCGTACACCCCTAGCAGCACGCGTTTTCCCACATCGTCATCGTTCCCGTTCCACCCCCCGGGCAGCGGCTTGACAACCAATCCGAAGGGCAGGAACAGAACCCGTCCCCCTCCCCAGCGTCGCAACACCAATTCCGTAAGCCGTTCCGCCCCCTCCGAGCCCTCCACCTCCCAGAACGCCGCGACGTCATCGGATTCCACCCAGGCCCCCAACTTGCCGCCGTGGAACCGGAAACCCGACCTCGTTCCCCGAGCTGGGGAGTACGGCCCCATCCAGCGCGGCAGGAACTCTCCGGACGCCCGGCCCCGCGAACCGCGCCCTAAGTCCCCCCAGGAAACGAACAAGAAACTCACCGCGGAAACTCCAACGCGCCCAACTTCCTCGGAAAAGCAATGCGCTGCCCCCTCACCTCCACCCAGTACTTCCCCTCCCCGTCCCAATACAGTCGGGTGATCTGAACCCCGGCGCGTCCCTCTTCCTCCCGGATCCAGTCGAGCAGCGCCCTTTTCGCTTCGGCCGCCTCCGGCGACGCGCCCTGATCGCGCCCCAAAGCATACACCGTCAGGTTCCGTCCCCTGGACGCCTCGATCTCTCGGCGCCCCCGCCTCATGCGAATGCGATACACCTCCGCCCGGGAGGCGCGTGGGGCCGATTCGTCCTGCCGGACCATCCCCAGGAACATCCAGTGTTCCCCCCGGTTCGTTCCCGTTGCGTCCGTTCGAACGATGAGGTGCCCCGCCGACGTCAGCCTCGCCCGCCGATAGCGGTTTCGCAACAGGATCTCGTCGATTAGGTCCTGAGGGGCCGGGATGATTTCCCCGTCCTCGCTTCGGAGATTACGTTCCTGGTCGACGCGCACGTCGATTCCTTCGGGACGTCCTGGGAAGGGGTCACCGCGCCCCAACTGAGCCCCATCTACAGCCTGGGCCGGGGGCCGATACTGCCGTGGGGGAGTTCCTACCTCTTCCAAGGTGTTTGCCCAGAACTGCCCATTGCGAGGAAAATCCCAGTGGAAATAACGATTTCTGCTCGCGCCAATGATCTCGTGCCAGTCGGCGAGCTCGTAGATAGTCTCGTCCTCCGTGTCTCGCACGTACAAAACGACGACCCGCGCTTCGCCGCCTCGCGGACTTTTTCGCAACATCCGACCGAGGCTTTGAATCCTCTGCCGAACGGAACTACTCGATGCCACAATGACGCCAAGGTCCGCAGATGGTACGTCAAAGCCCTCTACGAGCGATTTGGCACTGACGATGATCTTTGCCACCCCCGTGCGAAATGCCTCAATGTTTTCAACCCGCAGGCTTCCCGGAAGCATGCTGTGTTCCAGCACCGCGGGGAGGCCATCCTCAAGAATGGCGAAATAGATTCTCTCCGTCTCTTCAATGGACTCGTGGAACAAGATTACACGCCGATCAGAACCCGCCGCCTCCCCCGCCAATAAGCCCCGCGTCACCTCCACGCGGGCCCGGGCACGATACAGCAAGCGTTTTCTCCGGTTCGCCAATCCAATAAAGCGCGCCGCCTCATTCGCCAATTCACCCCCTCGGGAAGCCTGAGTTTGGCACCATGCTAGGAACCCCTGTCGTGACCGACTCCTTCTGTGCCGGACCTGAAGGTCTTTCCGTAATTCAGAGATTTCTCTACTCAGCCTTTCATATTGTTCGCGTTCTTCGGGTGTCAGAGGCACCCCAATGTGCCAGACTTCAAAGGGAGTCAGAAGCCCCTCGTCCAAACACTGCTTCACCGACAGTTCGTAAATGACCGGACCCACGCCCTGCCCAACAGCGCTCTCCGCGAATCCATCACTCCCGGCAGCCGCGTCCGTGCTGCCCTCCGGCGTGGCGGAAAGCCCCAAGGTGTACCTGGGGTTGGTTTCGAAGATACGCCTCGCCATGGACGCCTGGGCTCGGTGGCATTCATCCACAACTAGCATCATGCGCTCACTCCACCTCGCCCGGCGGACCAACTCCGGCAATCGTTTTCGTGCCGAAGCCAGCACGGAAATCACGATCCGGACGGATTCCAGACTTTCGATATCCCTCCCCCCGCCGAGGCACGCGATCGCCCCTTCCGGAAGATTGCTCCTGGACAACTCGTCTCGCCATTGGTTCATCAGAGGAATCGTGGGGACCACGATCGCCACACGGAGGTCACGCTCCAGGCGTTGCTGGGCTTCCTGGATTGCCGCAAGGGCGAACAGCGTCTTCCCAGCCCCGGTGGCAACCTTTATGGTTCCCCTTCCCTTTTTCAACCACACCTCCAAGCATTCCCGTTGCCAGCGGTGCAACTCAATGTTCTCGGGCACGAGGCGCCACCGTGCCGGCACCTCGTCCGGAGCGCCACTCCCGCCCCCGGATCCGTCGCCCCCTTTGATGTCCCGACCCGGCTCCAGGCGTTCTGCCACGGCCTGTCGTGTCATCAACTGGAGAAGCAGCAACTTCTCCTTGGCTCCAAAGAGTTCCTTTTTCACCAACGTATCGCTCTGCATTCTGAAATCACCAAACCATGGAACAACGGCCAACAGGGTCCACAAAAGTTCCTATGGCCTCCCGAAGGGCCAAAACAGGAGAACGCCAATGTTCTTAAGCGGGGCCCACTTGCCCTGCGTCCGGCGCAGCGCCCTGCGAAATCCATCCCGCGAGTTCCCTCCTTGTTTCCTTCGATCTCCACAACAAACGGCCACCGGGCGCGAAAGGGCGCCTCGGTGGCCGTGTGGATTTCGCGTGGTTCGTCCCGCCCGGTTGCCCCGCCATGGGTGTCCCCTCCCTCGTGGATGGCGGTTGTTCATGGTAGGGGAAAACCTCGACCGGGCGCAACGTTTTCCGGGCCACGGCCACGGGTCGGCAGTCAGATCCTGTCCGGCCTGGGGCGGACCGCCGAACTGCCCCCCGTCCCCTCCCTCCCCCGGGACAGGGGTCAGACGGCCCGTTCCGCCACCCCGAACCACGGGAGCACCACGACGCCGGAGCGCCGGAACGCCTGGTCGCCGCCGTAGAAGAGGGCCGCGGGGCCGTCGGGGTGGCCGGAGAGGGTCTGCCAGTATCGAAGGTTCGAGAAATACTCCGGGGTGACGGTCTGGCCGGATTTGATCTCCACCGGGATGCGGTGGCGCCCGAGATCCACGAGGAGGTCGATCTCGTGGCCGGCCGTGTCGCGCCAGTAGTAGAGGCTCGGGGACTCGCCCCGGTGCAGGAACGCCTTTAGAAACTCGCTCACGACAAACGATTCGAACACCGCCCCCCGCTCGGCCCGGTGAAAGAGCTCCTCCGGGGACCGGATCTGAAGGAGGTAGCACAGGAGCCCCGTGTCCAGGAAGTAGAGCTTGGGGCTTTTGATCAGCCGTTTCCCGAAGTTCTCGTGGTGGGGGCGAAGCAGCGCCACCAGAAAACTGGCCTCCAACACCGAGATCCATCGCCGCGCCGTCGAGTGGGTGACCCCGGCGTCCGACGCCAGGGCTGAGAGGTTCAGCAACTGACCCGTTCGCCCGGCGCACAGCCGCAGGAAGCGGCCGAACGTCTCGAGGTCCCCCACGTTGACCACCGTACGCACATCCCGCTCGATGTACGTCTGGTAATAGCTCGCGAGCCAGTCGCGCGGATCCACTCCTGTCGCGTGAATCCGGGGGTAAAACCCGGTGTACAGGGTCTCGAACAGCCCCCGGGGGGGAGTTGGCAGGCGGTTGGCCGGAACCTCCCTGCCCAGGGTGTCGAACGAAAGCGGCTCCGCGCCCAGGAGTTCCGCCAGGGAGAACGGTAAGAGGTGCAGCACGGCGCACCGTCCCGCCAGGGTCTGGGAGATCCGCTCCAGCAGGAGGAAGTTGTGGGACCCCGTCAGCACGAAGCGCCCCGTCGTCCGGGGGTCTTCGTCGACCAGGACCTGGATGTACGAGAACAGCTCCGGGGCCCGCTGCACCTCGTCCAGGATCACCGGCCCGGAGAACTGCGCCAGGAACCCCCGTGGATCCTCAATGGCAAAGGTCCGCTGGTCGGGGAGCTCCAGCGAGACATACGCGTGCTCGGGGAACGTTGCGCGGACCAGGGTGGTCTTGCCGGACTGGCGCGGGCCGGTGACGCTGACCACCGGGAACGTTTGGGCGGCGCGGACCAGCTTCGAGGCGAGCGTGCGCGGGATCATGGCGGCTCCATGACAATTGAATATCAGATGTTCAATTAACACGAGCAAGGTTTCGCGGCAAGCCGAAAGGGGGGCTCAACGACGAATGGAAACGGATCCTCGGGCCCCGCGGTTTAGGGCGAACGGAGGACCTCGGCGAACCGGGCCGGGCTCAGGATCCGGCAGGGGGCCACGCCGGAAAGGGCCAGGAGGTCGCGGTCACCGGTGACAAGCGCGTCCGCGCGGGCCACAACGGCGTGGGCGAGGAGGTAGTCGTCTTTCGGATCGCGCACCACGCGGGGGATGGGTTCGGGGATGGGGGGCAAGAGCTCGGAGCAACCGCGGAGGATGTCAGCAAACCGGTGCCACACCTCGGGAGAAATCCGGCTTGCGAGGTAGGCCTTCCGTCGAATCACCACGGACAGTTCCTCCAGGAGTTCTTCGGGAAGAAGGATCGTGTATCGACCGAGGATGCCCGCCTCGACCACGAACTCGACCTCCCCCCCTCCCCTCCTCGCCAAGAGGTAACTCACAAACAGGTTTGCGTCGATCAAGGCGCGGAGCACGGCTCACGGCCCCCGGAAGCGCACTTTCCCTTTCTCTTCGAGACGGCTCACGGCCTCCCGAACGAGGTCGTCAGCCAACCGGTTGCGGTCTTCGGGCGAAAGATCAACCGTCCGGCTCCCCGCCGCGTCGGCCAGGGCCCGAAGTTCCTCTAGGGCCCTGTGTCGCTCCACGTGGTCTCGCGCCCGCTTCAACTCCTGGTACTCCTCGAACGACAGCAGGACGGCCCGGGGGCGTCCCCGCCTCTCGATCACCACTCCCTCACGGTGCTCGCTGACCCAGCGCAGGAGCTCCCCGAACCGAATTTTCGCGGCGGTGGCGGAAACCGTGGTACCCATGGGTAACCCTCTATTCGGTTATTCTAGTGGTCAACTCACCGATCATTCTCCCCGATTTTTCCCCGGCCGTCGTCCCCAGTCAAGCAAAACCCTGTGACAACCCGGCGGGCGGGGATCGGCCCCGGTGGGCCGTTGTGGTACCCTCCGGCCCCCGGCTCTCCCAGGTCAAGAGAGGAGGAAATCGGGTGCGGCGAAGAGAACGGGAGGTCACGGACCCCGCCGAGATCGAGGCGATCCTCCGGGAGGCCACGGTGTGCCGCCTGGGGCTCCGGTGGGCCGAGGACGTGTACGTGGTGCCCCTGAGCTTCGGGTACGAACCCGGACGGCTCTACTTCCACGGCGCGCCCGAGGGGCTCAAGATGGAACTCCTGCGGGCCAACCCGAGAGCGTGCTTCGAGGTGGACCTGGTGGACGGGGTGCGGCGGGAGGGGCCGCCGTGCTCCTGGGGGTTCCGGTACCGCAGCGTGATCGGCTGGGGCCGGGTGGCGGTGGTGGAGAATCCGGAGGAAAAACGCCGCGGCCTTGCGGCCATCGTGCGCCAGTTCGGGGGCGACGCCGGGGGGGCCTCATTCCCCGAGAAGGCCCTGGCAGCCACCGCGGTGCTCCGGCTCGAGATCGAGAGGATGACCGCGAAGCGGGCCGGATGAGGCTGGGAGGCTGGGAAGCTGGGAAGCTGGGGAGCGAAATACCTTCGCAGATGAGAAAGTTACGGAGGTTTCTTTCGCCCTGCTCCACGCGCCGGCGGTCCGGGGGACGGGCTTGTGAGAACAGCGATCCCGGGGGCCGGCCCGCGGCCGCAGACGGTTGACCGGTGACCGATGACCGAAGTCTTGGAGGACTCGCGCATGATCGAGGGGTTCGAGATCCGCGAGGTGCGGCCCGGGGAGTACGAGGCCCTGGGGCGGCTGCTCGTCGAGGTGTACGCGGCGCTCCCCGGGTTCCCCCGGCCCGAGGACCAGCCCGAGTACTACGACAAACTCCGGAACGTGGGGCGCCTGAACGAGGAACCCGACACGAGCGTGCTCGTGGCCGTGGCCCCGGACGGCCGGATCGCGGGCGGGGTCGTGTATTTCGGCGACATGGCGCGCTACGGCTCCGGGGGTACGGCGCCCCGGGAGAAGAACGCCTCGGGCATCCGGCTCCTCGGGGTGGATCCGGCCTTCCGGGGCCGGGGGATCGGCCGGGCGCTCACCGAGGCCTGCATCGCCCGGGCCCGCGGCCGGGGCCACGGCCAGGTGATCCTCCACACCACCCGGGCCATGGAGGCGGCCTGGCGCATGTACGAGGGCATGGGGTTCCGGCGTTCGCCCGACCTCGATTTCCTCCAGAAGGACCTGCCCGTGTTCGGGTTCCGGCTCCGGCTCACCCGGCCGGGATAGTTCCCCGTCCTTGCCCCCCGGCGAGGCGGCGTGCTAGGTTTCCGCGCTTGTCCAACCCGATGCGCGCCTTGGGGAAAAGGAGCGGTTCGATGGCGATCACCCGAGACCAGGTGCTCCACGTGGCCCAGCTGGCCCGGCTGGAGTTCGGCGACGACGAGATCGACGCCTTCACCGAGCAGCTTTCCGCCATCCTTGACTACGTGGCCAAGCTCGACGAACTCGACCTCGCGGACACCGAGCCCATGGCCCACGTGCACGACGCGGTGAACGCGTTTCGAGACGACGAGGTCCGGCCGTCCCTCGGCCAGGAGGCCGTGCTGGCGAACGCCCCAGAGGCCGAGGACGGGTGCTTCCGGGTGCCCAAGGTCATCGAGGCCTGAGGGGAGGCGCGCGATGGAACTTCTCGGCATGACGGTGCGGCGCCTCCGGGGGCTCCTCGACCGGGGCGAGGTGACGAGCGAGGAGATCACCCGAGCCTACCTCGACCGGATCGAGGCCCTGAACCCCAAGCTGAACGCCTACATCACGGTGACCCCGGAGCTCGCCCTGGAGATGGCCCGGGCGGCCGACGCCCGCATCCGGGCCGGCGAGGCGGGCCCGCTCACGGGGATCCCGGTGGGCCTCAAAGACCTCCTGGTCACCAAGGGGGTCCGGACCACCTGCGCCTCGCGGATCCTGGAGAACTTCGTGCCGCCCTACGACGGCACCGCCGTGGCCCGGCTGCGCGAGGCCGGGGCCGTGTTCCTCGGGAAACTCAACCTCGATGAGTTCGCCATGGGCTCGTCCAACGAGACCTCGGCCTTCGGCCCGGTGCGAAACCCCTGGGACCCCGAGCGGGTGCCCGGGGGCTCGAGCGGCGGCAGCGCCGCGGCCGTGGCGGCCGGGCTCGCTGCGGCCACCCTGGGCTCGGACACGGGCGGGTCGATCCGCCAACCCGCGGCCCTGTGCGGGGTGGTGGGCCTCAAGCCCACCTACGGCCGGGTGAGCCGGTACGGGCTCGTGGCCTTCGCCTCGAGCCTCGACCAGATCGGGCCGCTCACCTGGGACGTGGCCGACGCGGCCTGGCTGTTCCAGGCCATTGCGGGCCACGACCCCCTGGACTCCACGAGCATCGACCGGCCGGTGCCCGACCTCGCGACCCTCGAGCCCGACGTCAAGGGCCTCAGGGTCGGGGTGCCCCGGGAGTACTTCATCGAGGGCCTTGACCCCGAGGTGGAGGCGGCCGTGCGCCGGGCCATCGGGGTGCTGGAAGCCCAGGGCGCCGAGGTGCGGGAGGTGAGCCTGCCCCACACCGAGTACGCCGTGGCCACCTACTATCTGATCGCCCCGGCCGAGGCGAGCTCCAACCTGGCCCGGTACGACGGCGTCAAATACGGCCTTCGGGTCCCGGGCGAGGATCTGATCGACACCTACCGCAAGACCCGGGCCGCCGGGTTCGGGGCCGAGGTGAAGCGCCGGATCATGCTCGGCACCTACGCGCTTTCGGCCGGGTACTACGACGCCTACTACCTCAAGGCCCAGCGGGTGCGGGCCCGGATCGCCGAGGACTTCCGGCGGGCCTTCGCCGAGGTGGACGTGATCGCCTGCCCCACCACCCCGACCCCGGCGTTCCGGCTCGGGGAGAAGGTGGACGACCCGCTCCAGATGTACCTGAACGACATCTTCACGATCCCGGCGAACCTGGCCGGGATCCCGGGGATCAGCGTGCCCTGCGGCCTGACCGGGGCGGGGCTCCCGGTGGGGTTCCAGCTTCTCGCCGGGGCGTTCGAGGAGGAGACCCTCCTTCGCGCGGCCTGCGCCTACGAGCAGGCGGCCGGCCTCGACCGCCGGCCCGACCTCTCGAAGCTGGGCTGATCCCCGGCCCCCGACCAACCGACGACGCACGGCCGTTTCTTCGTAGGAGCCCGAGATGGCGTGGGAAATGGTGGTGGGCCTCGAGGTCCACGCGCAGCTTCTGACCGACACCAAGATCTTCTGCGGGTGCTCCACCCGGTTCGGGGCCGAGCCCAACTCCCAGGTGTGCCCGGTGTGCATGGGGCTTCCCGGGGCGTTGCCGGTCCTGAACCGCCGGGTGGTGGACTTCACCCTCAAGGTGGCCTTGGCCACCCACTGCCGGGTCGCGCCCATGAGCCGGTTCGCCCGGAAGAACTACTTCTACCCGGATCTCCCCAAGGGCTACCAGATCAGCCAGTACGAGCTGCCGAT
The DNA here is from genome assembly GCF_054656955.1 of Deferrisoma palaeochoriense. Classification (NCBI taxonomy): domain Bacteria; kingdom Pseudomonadati; phylum Thermodesulfobacteriota; class Deferrisomatia; order Deferrisomatales; family Deferrisomataceae; genus Deferrisoma; species Deferrisoma palaeochoriense. Next base: position 2,502 of record NZ_BAAHXI010000016.1, on the reverse strand, counting down.
CCTGGAGCACGGCTGGCTCGAGGTCACCGGCGCCGACGGAAACCCCAAGCGGATCGGGATCACCCGGATCCACATGGAGGAGGACGCGGGGAAGCTCCTCCACCCCGAGATCCCGGGCGCGGACTGGAGCCTCGTGGACCTGAACCGCGCCTCGGTGCCCCTCATCGAGATCGTGAGCGAGCCCGACATCCGAAGCCCCAAGGAGGCCTCGGAGTACGTGCGAAAGCTCCGGGAGATCCTGGTGTACCTGGGGGTGTGCGACGGCAACATGAACGAGGGGAGCCTCCGGGTGGACGCCAACGTCTCGGTGCGGCCCAAGGGGGAGACGAAACTCGGCACCCGCACCGAGATCAAGAACCTGAACTCGTTCAAGTTCCTGGAGCAGGCCCTCGCCTACGAGGCCGAGCGCCAGATCGAGCTCCTCGAGACCGGGGGCCAGGTGGTCCAGGAGACCCGCCTCTTCGACAGCCAGAGGGGGATCACGCTCTCGATGCGGTCCAAGGAGGAGGCCCACGACTACCGGTACTTCCCCGACCCGGACCTGCCGCCCGTGGTGATCGACGCGGCCTGGATCGAGCGGGTGCAGAAGGACCTGCCGGAACTCCCCGACGAGAAGCGCCGCCGGTTCCAGACCCAGTACGGGCTCCCGGCCCAGGACGCCGACCTCCTGTGCCAGAGCCGGGACCTGGCGGACTACTTCGAGGCGACGGTGGCGCTCCACGACGACCCCAAGGCCGTGGCCAACTGGATCATGGGGTACGTGCTGCGGGAGCTCAACAAGGAGGACGCCCCCCCGATCACCGAGGCGCCCGTGACCCCGCGGCACCTGGCCGGCATGCTCGACCTGGTGAAGAAGGGGGTCATCTCGACGAACATCGCGAAGACCGTGTTCGACGAGATGTGGGCGACGGGTAAGGACCCGGAGACCGTGGTGGAGGAGAAGGGCCTCAAGCAGATCTCCGACACCTCGGCCATCGAGGCCCTGGTGGACGAGGTGCTCGCCGCGAACCCCAAGGAGGTGGAGGCCTACCGGGGCGGCAAGACGAAGCTCCTGGGGTTTTTCGTGGGCCAGGTCATGCGGGCCACCAAGGGCAAGGCCAACCCCCAAGCCGTGAACGAGCTCGTGCGAAAGAAGCTGGGCAGCTAATTGCTCCGGCGGATGAACAAGCTCGTTTGGCTCGCGTCACGGGTGCTTCGGTAGTTGGGTGGGCGGGCCCGCGGCCTTGCGCCCCGGGCCCCCCTTCTTCCTCTCGCCTTGGCGCCCGCGGGTCCGGAAACCTGTGGAAGTGCCTCCGTGGCAGGGGCGGTGGGCAAGGAGCCCGCCTCATTCGTGCCGAATCACGGGGGCCAGAAAACGCGCCTCCTCCTGGGCCACCCGTCCCATCACCTCCTCGATCACCCCGCCGAACATACGGCTCATCACCCCGATGTTCATGCCGGCGATCCAGACCCGCCCATCTGAGGTCTCAAACACGCCGATCCTGCACGGCATCATCGCGGTTATCTTCCGATTCTCCTCATCCTTGAGGATTTCATGCGCATAGTCGGCCTTACACAGAGAAAGAACCCTCATCTCGCCGACATCTGTATACCCGTCCTTCGCCAAGCTTGCTGTAAAGTTGTATATTTTTGGAACCTTCCATCCAGCCCTCTCCGCGGATTCTTTTATCGCTTGAACAGTTTTCTCCACGTCGAACTTACTTTGATGCACAGAAAACATCGCAGAAGGCATCACATTCATCACGACAAGGCCCATCACGACAAGACCGGCAACGAAACCGCCGATAGAAAACAACATCTTTTGCTTCATTTAAAACTCCTCCCACAGGATTCAGCAAATCGATCGCCAGTATTTCTGAGCTATTATTACGGTATCTTGGGACCGGATCGCACCCGCGCCGGGGTCAACAGAGGAATCACACAAACGGAACGGGGCCGGGGCCCCGGCGACACGGGGCCCCGGCCCCTGCGGATCCGCTAGCGGACCAAGTCAATCGGTTCCAGCCCACCCTCGCAGCCGTCGCAGGCAACGACGCTCGTGGGCTGGGCCTTCCGAACAGCCTTCGACTGCCCGGCAATCGCGTTTGCGCCCACTGCAACCAAGGTCAGCGTCAGCAGCGATACGATCCAACCGCGCATGGCTCACCTCCTATTTTCCATTTCCACGAAATCCGAGACCCAAACACGTTGCGGAAGCGCTTCCGACATTCACCTGCATTAGATGCACCCGCAAATCCCCGGTCACACCCCCAACCGCATTTTTTCCGGGATTTCTTGTAACATACCGTAATCACAATCGAATTCAGACTCACCCTACGACCCTCTGGCTCGTCGCCGGCAGACGGCCCCGGCACTCGCCCGTGGATCCGACCCGACGCCGTCGGCACCAGGAGCCTTCCCGTACGGCGCGCCCCGGCGTGGGAGGAGGAAACGACCGTGAGGGAGAACGGAACAGGTGTGCTCAATGTCTTCCCCAGCGCCGGAACCAATACCTTCAAACGT